>JAAWIL010000017.1 GCA_022796315.1 Oscillibacter sp.
CTCGCAGGAATCCTGACGGATTTCAAGAGTTTCTGACGCAGCCAGACGAAAAATTTTCCGTCAAGATGCGTGCCGGCGCCTATTGGTACAGCTTCTTAATATGGCCATGATATCACACATGAAAACGGCTTAAAAGGGTTTGAAAAGTAAAAAACACGCCATCGTCAAACTGTTTGAAGCCCGGCAGCCCGATGTTCAGGGCGGGCAGCGCCCGCGCACATAACAGGTGCCGCGTTTTGCCTGGGAGGTTCACCGCCGTTTCACGGCCCCTGGGGCAACGATAGAGAGGACCGCTCCGGCCGCGCTTGTCCCCAGCGTACAGCAAGCGCAAAAAGAGACAGCCCCATGACGCTCTCACATCATGCGGCTGTCTCCCGCCGAAACCCTTCTACATTAAGATTCCACCAAGGGCACGAACTCTGTTCCCCTCCCGGAATCCTCCTCACTCTCCCAGCGGGCGCACCCGGCGGCGCTTCCAAATAGAGGGCGCGAACAGCAGCAGCATGGGGAAGATCTCCAGCCGCCCCGCCAGCATGTCAAAGGACAGCAGCAGCTTCCCCGCCGGGGAGAAGTCCGCGAAATTGCCCATGGGGCCCACGATCTCCAGGCCCGGCCCGATGTTGTTGAAGCAGGCGATCACCGCCGTGACCGTGGACACCAAGTCCATCCCCTCCAGGGACAGCAGCAGGCATGACCCGATCAGCAGCACCAGGTACACCGTGATGTACTGGTAGGCCCCCCGCACCGTCTGCTCCGCCAGGGGCCGCCCCTCAAAGCGGACCGTGGACACGGCGTTGGGGTGGAGCATCTTCTTCATGTCCGCCAGCGACGCCTTCATCAGAATAATCACCCGCCCCACCTTCAGTCCGCCGCCGGTGGACCCGGCACAGCCGCCGATGAACATCAGCACCAGGAGCACGCTCTGGGAGAAGCTGGGCCAGAGGTTGAAGTCCGCCGTCGCGTAGCCGGTGGTGGTGATGATGGTGGACACCTGGAAAAAGGCGTGGCGCAGGCTGACCGCCGCCGATCCGTACAGGTGGTAGATGTTGGCGGCGATGGCCAGCATGGACACCCCCACAATCACAAGATACGTCCGGAGCTCCTCGGAGTGCAGCACCTCCCGGAACCGGCGGACCAGCAGGAAGTAGTAGAGGTTGAAGTTGATGCCGAAGAGCAGCATGAACACCCCGATGACCACCTCCAGGTAGGCGCTGTCGTAGGCCCCCACGCTGAGTCCCCGGCTGCTGAAGCCGCCGGTTCCGGCGGTGCCGAAGGCGTGGATCAGCGCGTCAAAGAGGTCCATCCCCCCCAGAAGCAGCAGCACCGTCTCAATCGCCGTCAGGGCCAGGTAGATCCCGTAGAGAATCTTGGCGGTGTCCCCCATCCGGCTCACCAGCTTGCCGGAGGTGGGCCCCGGCACCTCCGCCCGCATCAGGTGCATCCCGTGGCCGTCGGTCATGGGCAGAATCGCCATGACGAACACCAGCACGCCCATGCCGCCCACCCAGTGGGTGAAGCTGCGCCACATGAGGCAGGCCCGGCTCATGGCCTCCACGTCCGTCAAAATGGTGGCGCCGGTGGTGGTGAAGCCGGAGACCGTCTCAAAAAACGCGTCCACATAACTGGGGATATCCCCGGAGAGGACGAAGGGCAGCGCCCCGAACGCGGACATCCCCAGCCAGGCCAGGGCCACCACCGCGAAGCCGTCCCGGGCGTAGAGACTGGTCCGCTGGGGCTTCCGGGCCCCCAGGAGCAGCCCCAGAACCCCCAGGCTCAGGGCCGCCAGCAAAAACGGCAGAGGGGTCTCCCCGTAAATCAGCGCCGTCGCCACGGGCAGCGCCAGCAGCGCCGCCTCCGTCAGGAGAATCCGGCTGATGGCAAAACCGATCATTCGATAGTTCAAGAGCTCACCCCGCCTTTACGCAAAGATGTCGTGGATGTCCTGCAGCGTGGTGTCGGTGGTCACCACGATCACGTCGTCCCCGGCCTCCAGCATGTCGCCGCCGGAGGGGATCACGATGCGCCCGTTCCGCCGGACGATGCCCGCCAGCAGGATGCCGCTCTTGAGCCGCAGGTCCTTCAGCGGCACGCCGATGGCCGACAGGTTCTCCGACACGCCAAACTCCAGGGCCTCCACCGCCCCGTCTACCAGCCGGTGAAGGGTCTTGATCTTGGCGCCGGAGGCGCTCTCCATGGCCCGGACGTACTGGACGATCAGCTCCGTGGTGACCGTCCGGGCGGAAATCACGCTGTCAATCATCTCCTGGGCGGACACCAGGTCCACCAGGGACTTGCGGTTGATCTTGGCCACCACCTTGCAGCTGTCCCCGGACTGCCGGGAGGCGCTCATGGCCATGAGGATGTTGGCCTCGTCAATGCCGGTGATGGCCACGAAGGCGTCGGTCTGCTCAATGCCCTCCTCGTGAAGAAGGTCGCTGTCCGTCCCGTCGCCCTTGATGACCAGGGCCTTGGGCAGCCGCTCGCTGATCTGGACACAGCGCTGCTCGTCCTTGTCGATGATCTTCACGCTCATCCCCATCTCCAGCAGCTGGGAGGTCAGGTAGTAGCAGATCTTGCTGGCGCCCACCACCATGACGGAGGACGCCTGGTTCCGAAACACCCCCAGGTGCCGGAAGAACTGGCCCAGCTGCTGGGGCGTGGAGGTGAGGTAGATTTTGTCCCCGGCCCGCAGCTCAAAGTCGCCGGAGGGGATGATGGTCTCCTCCCGCCGGGCCACGGCGCAGATCAGCACCCGGACCCGGATATTCTGATACAGGTCGGAAAGGCGCATTCCGTGGAGAGCCGATTTCTCCGGCAGGCGGTACTCCACCAGCTCCAGCCGGCCCTTGGAGAAGGACTCGATCTTCATGGCCGCCGGAAAGCGCAGCACCCGGGCGATCTCCCGGGCGGCGGCCTTCTCCGGGTTGATGACCATGCTCAGCCCCAGCTCCTCCCGCATGAAGCGCAGCTGCTTTTCGTACTCCGGGTTCCGGATGCGGGCGATGGTGTGGCGCACCCCCAGCTTCTTGGCCACCATGCAGGCCAGGATGTTGACCTCGTCGCCGGAGGTGGCGGCAATCAGCAGCTCCGTCCGGTCCACCTCCGCCTCCCGCTGGACCTCGGCGCTGGCGCCGTTTCCGCAGACGCCGATAACGTCATAGATG
The DNA here is from genome assembly GCA_022796315.1 of Oscillibacter sp. Classification (GTDB taxonomy): domain Bacteria; phylum Bacillota; class Clostridia; order Oscillospirales; family Oscillospiraceae; genus Oscillibacter. The sequence goes on from JAAWIL010000017.1 coordinate 3,165, forward strand.
TTGATGATATTGTTGATCAGCTCCGGGTTCTGGTCAATGACGGTCACCTCATGGTCCACCGCCAGCTGCTGTGTCAGCGTGGAACCCACCTTGCCGGCGCCCACGACGATAATTCTCATAAAACCTCCCTGCGGCCTTTCACGCCGCTGCTTCCGAATCTGTTCGGGCAAAACGCGTATGGAGCTATTATAATCGTCCCGGGGCAAAAATGGAATACCTGTCCCCGGAAAATTTTTCAAAGCCCGCCCCGCCCGCCGTATTGCCTCAGGAAAACCAGCCCTCCGGAATCCGGATATCCTCCCGGGGCACCTTGTTCCAGTCGAACTCCGCCAGCAGCTGCTCCGCCGTCCGGGGCGAGCCCTCGGGGTGAAATCCCGCCAGGCACGCCAGCTTCCCCAGCAGGGCCTCCGCCGTCATCCTGGGCCGCAGGTCGTCCAGTCCCGCGTCGGCGTCCCGCTTGCTGAGCCGCCGCCCGTCCGGGGCCAGCAGCAGCGGAAAGTGGCAGAACTCCGGCGGCTCCAGGTCCAGGAGGCGGTAGAGGTACAGCTGCCGGGGCGTGGAGGCCAGCAGGTCCGCCCCCCGGACCACCTCTGTGACGCCCATGGCGGCGTCGTCCACCACCACCGCCAGCTGGTAGGCAAAGAGCCCGTCGGACCGCCGCAGGAGGAAGTCCCCGCACTCCGCGGCCAGGTTCTCTTGGTAGGTTCCCATGTGCCGGTCCTCCACGGCCCAGACCTCGTCCGGCACCCGCAGCCGCAGGGCGGGCGAACGCGTCCGGCTCCGCTCCGCCGCCTGCTGCGCCGTCAAGTGCCGGCAGGTGCCGGGGTAGACGGTCTGGCCGTCCTCCCGGTGGGGGGCGCTGGCGGTCCGGAGCTCCGCCCGGGTACAGAAGCAGGGGTAGACCAGTTCCTGGTCTTTCAGGCGTTCCAGGGCGGCCTGGTAGAGGGCAGTGCGCCGGCTCTGGTAATAGGGCCCGTCCGGTCCGCCGGTCTCCGGCCCCTGGTCCCAGGTGAGGCCCAGCCACCGCAGGTCTTCCAGCATCTGCCGGGTATACGTCTTTGGGCACCGGGCGGTGTCCAGGTCTTCGATCCGCAGGATCACGGCGCCGCCCTTCTGCCGGGCGCTGAGCCAGGCCAGAAGGCAGCAAAGGATGTTGCCTAAATGAATTCTCCCGCTGGGAGAGGGGGCAAAGCGGCCCACGGTGCTCATAGGGGGGCCTCCTTTTTGGTAATATGGGTATATTATACTTGGGGGGATTGCATTCTGCAAGGGGGTGTTGCCATGATGATGGCCTGGCAATGCACCCCCCATTTTCTCTTTTCGGTTGCGCCGAAAAGAGAAAACGGGCCGTGCACGGTCCAAAAGAGAAAAGCCGCTGGTGGCAAACTGGACCGGAGGTCCAGTTTGCCAATGTACGGGGGTTGTTCCCGCCCGGTCAGGGCAGAGACTTGGTGGCCCCTGCCGGCGCGCGCCGGACCGCTCAGTAGAAGGAGCCTTGGCCCGCGTTTGGGGCCTTGGGTGGAGGCTGTTGGGTGGTTGTCGGACGGTCTTTGCTTCTCTTTCCGCGCTTCCGCGCTGGCTTGCGGTTCGCCGTTAAAAAAAGCCGCCTGTCGGGCTTGACAATGCGGTGGAATTTGATATAATAACTGTACAAGGGCACTGTTACATTGGCGGTTAGCCCTACGTGATCAACTGAGTAAAGTTGACCGCTCGGGGACTAGCCGGGCGGTCAACGCGCGTTTATGGTCAGTATGTACGCCGCGAAGGCTAAACACACCAGAAACCGGAGTACAATGTACACCCGCTTTTTCCACATCCGCACCACCTCCCTTCCAACATAAAAGGGAAATGGGTTAACCGCCGTATGTAACAGCGCCCAGGGCTCCTTTCGGAGCTATTTCAGCATAGCACAATGCCCCATATTTTGTCAATTCCTCCCTTGATTCACTGCCCAAATGGGCAGTTTTTTTCATATCTCCGCAGCAACAACCTGCCCCCTTCCCCCTCCCCCCATATTTCACCGGGCTAGCGGCAGCGGAAAGAGGAGGACCCTGTGTCGCAAAGCCGCACCCGCCCCCGCCACCAGACCACGCCGCGGGGACAGACAGTTCCTATTACCTCCCGCTCCCGGCGCGCCCCCGTCCCCCGTAAACCCCCGCGGATGGCGAAACTTGACCGAACGGTCAAGTTCTCGCCCCAAGCGTCTTTTTCTCTTTTGGACCGTGCACGGCCCGTTTTCTCTTTTTCTGCGCCCAGAAAAAGAGAAAATGGGGGGTGCATTGCCCAGCTATCACCATAGCTGACTCCCCCGCCCCCGGCCGGCAGGCCGGACCTCCAGCAGCTCCTGCTGTCCTAAAAATCTGAATTTCAGACTTTTCAAAAATATCTGTTTTCACGATACATATACTTCCCCTGGGTGATGGAATGAAAACAGAAATGTTGAAATATGAGCGAATCCGTGATATGCGGATTGATAAAGGACTAACCCAAAAGGATGTCGCCGACGTCATAAACGTCAAACAAAACACGTATTGCCAATATGAAATCGGTGTTTTGAATTACCCTTTAGACGTTGTCATCAAACTGGCCCAATACTACAACGTCAGCGTTGACTACCTCGTTGGCCTCACCGACCAGCCGGAGCCCTACCCCCGGAAGAGGAAGGCCCCATGAGGTTCCTGGACACCCTCCTGAACCTCCTCTTCCCGCCCAAGTGCCCCTTCTGCGGACGCGTTCTGGACCGGCCCGGCGTCTGCCCGGCCTGCGAAGCCGCCCTGCCCTGGCTGGCGGAAGAGGACGGCCTCTGGACCCTCCCGGCGGACGTCCCCTGCGCCGCGCCCCTGCGATATGAGGGCCTGGCCCGGAAGGGACTCCTTCGGTTCAAGTTTCAGGGAGCCTCCGCAGCGGCGGAGCCCCTGGGGGAGCTGGTGGCCCGGTGCGCGGCGGAGCGGTTCGCCGGGGAGTTTGACGTGGTCACCTGGGTGCCGGTGAGCCGGAAACGGCTGCGGCAGAGAGGGTACGACCAGGCGGAGCTGCTGGCCCGGGCCGCCTGCCGCCTCTGGAATACCCGGCCCGTCCGCCTGCTGGACAAGCGCCGGGACAACCCCGCCCAGTCTGGGCTCCATGACGCCGTCCTGCGGCGGGAGAACGTCCGGGATGTGTACGCCGCCTCTGGCGCCGCCGCCGGACGGCGGATCCTGCTGGTGGACGACATCTGCACCACCGGCGCCACCCTGTCCTCCTGCGCCCTCGCCCTGCGGCAGGCCGGGGCGGAAACGGTGCTTTGCTGCACGGCCGCCAGGGCCGTCATGGAAAAAGTTCACAAATCCGGTGAAGAATAGGGTTGCAATCCTCGAGCCCTGTCGTTATAATGAAGCTTGTATGACTGCAAGCGGGGAAAAACGCTTATAATAACGACAGAAACGGATATGAGGTGGAGGCATCCATGGCTAAAGACATTGGCATTGATCTTGGCACCGCGTCGGTGCTGGTATATGTGAAGAGCAAGGGCATCGTGCTCAACGAACCCTCTGTGGTGGCGCTGGACAAAAACACCGGCAAACTGCTGAAGGTGGGCTCAGAGGCCCAGGCGATGCTGGGGCGCACCCCCGGCAACATCATCGCCATCCGTCCCCTGCGGGAGGGCGTCATCTCTGACTACGACATGACCGAGCGGATGCTCAAGGAGTTCATCCACAAGGTCACGGGCTTCTCCCTGTTCAAGCCCCGGGTCATCATCTGCGTCCCCTCCGGCATCACGGAGGTCGAGGAGCGCGCCGTCATTGACGCGGGCATCCAGGCCGGCGCCCGCAAGGTGTTTCTCATCGAGGAGCCGGTGGCGGCGGCCATCGGCGCGGGCATCGACATCGCCAAGCCCGACGGCCACATGGTGGTGGACATCGGCGGCGGCACGGCGGACATCGCCGTGATCTCCCTCTCCGGCGTGGTGGAGTCCGCCTCCATCAAGATTGCCGGCGACCAGCTCAACGAGGCCGTGGTGAAGTACATGCGCCGGACCTACAACCTGCTGGTGGGCGAGCGCACCGCCGAGGAGATGAAAAAGCAGATCGGCTGCGTCTTCCCCAAGGACGAGGAGGAGACCATGGACGTCAAGGGCCGGTGCCTGCTGACGGGCCTTCCCAAGGTGGTCACCGTCAGCTCCACAGAGATGATGGACGCCTTTGAGGAGCCGGTGGAGCGGATCATGGAGGCCATTCACTCCGTGCTGGAGCGGACGCCCCCGGAGCTGGTGGCGGATATCTCCACCAACGGCATCGTCATGACCGGCGGCGGCAGCCTGGTCTCCGGCTTCGACAAGCTGGTCACCGCCCGCACCGGCATCCACTCCGTGGTGGCGGAGGACGCCATCAGCTGCGTGGCCCTGGGCACCGGCAAGAGCCTGGACTCCCTCGGCGAAATGCAGGACGGCACCATGAACCTCTCCCGCCGGAAGCAGATGAACTGACAGACCTGCCAAAAAAGCGGCTTCTGCCGCTTTTTTGGCGTGCGATTTCTGAAAAAGGGCTCCCCAGCCGCAGGCCGGGGAGCCTTCTTCGTTACGATCCGCCAGATCCGTCTGTCCCGTGGAGCCGCCGGGCGGCCTGCCATTTTTCCCGGTCCGCCTCGGTGATCGGGCGGAGCACCTGGCAGGGGTTTCCCCCGGCCACCACGTGCGGCGGCAGGTCCCGCCGCACCACGGAGCCGGCGGCCACCACGGTGCCCTCCCCGATGGTGACGCCGGGCAGAACCACTGTGTTGCCTCCCAGCCACACACTGTCGCAGATGGTGATGGGCCGGCCGAACTCCAGGCCCGTGTCACGGACCTCCGCGTCGATGGGGTGCCCCACCGTGTAGAAGCACACCCTGGGCGCGATCTGCGCAAAACTGCCGATGGAGATCGGGGCCGCGTCCAGGAAGACGCAGTCATAGTTGAGAAACACGTGGTCCCCCAGGGAGATCTGGGTCCCATAGTCGCAGCGGAAGGACGGCTCAATCCAGCTGTCCTCCCCCAGGCGGCCCAGCAGCTCCCGGAGGAGGGCCGTGCGGCCCTCCCAGTCGGTGGGGTTCATCTGGTTATAGCGCCAGGTGAGGTCCTTCGCCCGGTCCCGAGCCAGGGCCAGCTCCGGGTCACCGGGGTGATACAGCCGGCCGGAGAGCATCTTTTCCCGCTCTGTCATAGTGTTCCATTCCTTTCCATTTCCAGTGCAAGCGTGGGGCTCCAGAACGCTTTTCCAAGGAAAGTCCTTGCATTTTTCGCAGAATTTGGTATAGTGGAGAAGGCCGTCTGCCTCAGACGAAGATGCCCAGATGGAAGAAGGTGTCAATCTGTCCCACCAGAATCAGCAGCATAACGAGGGGCACCACAATCCGGATGGAGAAGGAGAAGAAGCCGTCGATCTTGCTGCTGCCGCTGACGTGCAGCTCGTCCAGCAGCGTTTTGGGCTTGATCTCCCAGCCCACCATCAGGCTGGTCAGCAGCGCGCCCAGAGGCATGGCAATCCCCTCGGACAGCGCGTCCATGAAGTCCAGCCAGCAGTCGTTGAACTCACCGATGACGCCAAAGGTGTTTTTGAAGGGAATCCAGATGTTATTGGAGCCCAGGCCGTCCACGGCCACCACCACGGCCTCCGCCAGGATGGCCAGGCACACCAGCAGCACCACGCGGGGCCGGTTGGCGGTCTTGCCCTTCTCCTCGGCCCGGTCCAGGAAGTAGGTAACCACCACCTCCGTCAGGGCAATGGCGGAGGACACGGCGGCAATCAGCACCAGCAGGTAGAAGATCGCGCCGAACAGGGGACCCGCCGGGCCCATGGCGTGGAACGTATCCTGCAAGGTGACGAAGAGCAGGTTGGGTCCTCCCAGCTTGATGTCCGCCACGGTCATGGCACGCTCCAGGCCGGTGGCGGCATCCACCACCGTGGCGCCGGCGTTGATGCTGGAGATGCCGTGGGACACGGCGGCGGGGATCACGGCCAGGCCGGCCATGAGGGCCACCAGGGTGTCCGCCACCACAACGATGACGGAGTTCGTCACCAGGCTCTCGCTCTTGCGCACGTAGGAGCCATAGGTGATGGTGATGCCCATGGCCAGGGACAGGGAGAAGAACATCTGCCCGCCCGCCGTGGCCAGCACCGTGGTCCAGTGGGGCGCGGTCTCGATGAAGCCGGCGCTGACGGCGTAGCCGGGGACGAACATGAACTTGAGTCCCTCCACGGCGTCCTCCATGGTAACGGAGCGGAGGATCACGATCACCAGCATCACAAACAGGGCGGGCATTCCGATCTTGTTGAACTTCTCAATACCCTCCGAGATGCCCCCGCGGTTGATGAGATAGCAGGAGACCATGAAGAGCACCGTAAAAATCACGGAGCCAAACTGATTGGTCAGCATGGAGCCAAACAGCTCTGAGCCGCTCTGGGCGCCCGCGCCGCCGAAGGCCAGGTCGCTGAGGTTCAGCGCCATATACTCAATGCAGTAGCCTCCCAGCACGGAGTAAAAGCTCATAATTACAAAGGGCGAAAACACGGCCAGCCAGCCCACCCACTTGAACTTTTTAGACAGGGCGTGGTAGGCGCCGATGGTTCCCTTCCCGGTTTTGCGGCCCATGGACAGCTCCGCCATCATAATGACAAAGCCCACAAAAACCGCCAGCAGCAAGTAGATCACAAGATAGGCAAAGCCTCCGCTCTTTCCCATCTTGTAGGGGAAGCCCCAAATGTTTCCCAGGCCCACGGCGGACCCGATGGCCGCCATCAAAAAGCCCAAATTGCTTCCCCAGTTTCCTCTTTTTTCGTTCACTCGCAGTCTCCTCTCCAAATCTTGGGATTTTGATAAATCCCTCGGTACAGCATACTATATTTTTATGAAACCGGTCAAGAACATTCCGCAAATTTCTGCCAAATATTTTCATTCCTTCCATGTTTCCACACATTCCCATGGCACAGGGCCTCCGCGGCGGCGGACGCTTCCTGTCCGATCATACGCGCCAAGCGGCGCAGGAGGTTCTTATGGATCAGTTCAAACCCGTGACCAAACAGGACGGAGCCAAGCTCCGCCACTATTACCAAAACTGCAATTACGGCCTGTGCGAGTACTCCGTGGGCACCAAGCTCATGTGGCGGCCCACGCTGCACCCGTCCTGGGCGGAGATCGCCGGATGCCTGGTGATCCGCAACTGCATCGACGGTCAGACCGTCTTCGACTATCCGGTCCCCGGCCCCGAGGGAGACGAGGACGCGGCCCTGGAGGCCATTGAGGCCTACTGCCTGGAACAGGGCGTGCCCCTGGTGATCTCCGTGGTGCCCGACTGCAAGGCCCCCCATCTGCTGTCCCGCTATCCCTACGTGCGGGTCAGCAACATCCGCACCTGGCGGGACTATGTGTACTACCGCCAGGACCTGCAGCTCTTTGCCGGCCGGCGGTACTCCGGCCAGCGGAACCACATCAAGAAGTTCCGCACCCAATGGCCCGACGCGGTCTTCCGCCGCCTCACCACCGCGGACGCCCCCGCCATTGACCAATTCTGGCTGGACTACGAGGCCGAGTTCCCCAAGGGCTCCAACGCCAAGGCCAGGGACGAGCTGGCCCTGGCCAAGAAGATGCTCCGCATGGTGGACAAGCGCTGGTTTGTGGCCGGGGGGATGTTCGACGGGGACAAGCTCATCGCCCTGTCCCTGGCGGAGAAGTGCGGCGAGACCCTGCTGATCCACATCGAAAAGGCCCTGTACTCCTACACCGGGGTCTACCCCACCCTGGTCCAGGCCTTCGCGGACGCCTTCGGCGAGGGCTGCCAGTGGGTGAACCGGGAGGACGACGCGGCGGACCGGGGCCTGCGGACCTCCAAGCTCCAGTACGGCCCGGCCAAGCTGGCCCCCAAGTACCGCTTCGAGCCCCAGAATGAGCTCTTGAGCCACGTCCGGGAGATCCCGGTTCTGAAAACGGAGCGGCTGACCCTCTCCGCCCTCACCGAGGCGGATCTCCCAGCCTACAACGCCCTGGTGCTGGACCAGGAGCGAAACCGCTGGTGGGGCTACGACGATGCAGCCGGCCTGGGCGGCCCGGTGGAGGAGCGGAGCTTCCTCGACGTGGCAGAGCGGGACTTCGCCAATCGCCAGGCCGTGAACTTCGCCGTCCGGCTGGAGGGGAAGCTCATCGGCGAGGCGGTGCTCTACCGCTTTGACTGCCGGGGCGGCGCGGAGCTGGGCTGCCGGATCGCCGCCGCCTACGACGGCCATGGCTATGGCACGGAGGCCTTTGCCGCCGTGGCGGACTGGGCGCTGTACAAGGTCCACCTGACCCGTGTGGTGGCCAAGTGCTTCAAGGAAAACGCGGCCTCCTACAAAATGCTCTCCTCCTGTATGCGCAGGCACGGCGAGGACGAGACGTATTTCTACTTTGAGAAGCCCGTGTGATGCCATCGCAGCTGCAAAACCGGCGTGACCAAATGGTCACGCCGGTTTTGTTCTATGATTCTCCAGGCCCCGCCCGGTCTCCCCTCAGTCCACGCCCCGGGCTCTCACCCGCAGGCGGTTCAGGGACCGGGCCAGCGCGGCCTGAGCCAGCTGGTACTCCTGGCGGCTCTTTTTTTGCAGCAGGGCCTCTCTGGCCTCGTCAGCCACCCGCTGGGCGCGGGCGGCGTCGATCTCCTCCGGCCGCTCGGCGGAGTCCACCAGCACCAGGACCTCGTTGTTCTCCACCTTCACCATACCCGGCGACACCGCCGCCAGCCGCACCGGCTCCCCGGGGACCTGATAGCGGAGGGTCCCCGGCTGGATGGCGGCAATCATGCTGCTGTGGCGGGCCAGAATGCCCATCTCCCCGTCGCTGGCGGGGATGGTGAGACTGACGCAGGGGCCCTCATAGAACGCCCGGTCTGCCGCCAGAATCCGCACCTGAAAGGTCTCCATCAGGCCTCTCCCTCCTCCAGCCGCTTGGCCTTGGCCACCACGTCCCGCCAGGTGCCCACGTTGTAGAAGGCCGCCTCCGGGTACTGGTCCAGCTCCCCGTTCACCAGCTTCTCAAAGCTCTCCAGGGTGTCCCTCAGGGGGACGTAGATCCCGGGGAGGCCCGTGAACTTCTCCGCCACGTGGGTGGGCTGGGCGAAGAACCGCTGGAGCCGCCTGGCCCGCCCCACGATCTGCCGGTCCGTGTCGCTGAGCTCATCCATGCCCAGGATGGCGATGATGTCCTGGAGCTCCAGGTACTTCTCCAGGATCTCCTGGGCCTTCCGGGCAATGTGGTAGTGCCGTTTTCCCACGATGTCGGCCTCCAGAATCCGGGAGGAGGACGCCAGGGGGTCCACCGCCGGATAGATGCCCTGCTCGGAGATCTTCCGGCTCAGCACCGTGGTGGCGTCCAGGTGGGCGAAGGTGGTGGCGGTGGCCGGATCTGTCAGGTCGTCCGCCGGCACGTACACCGCCTGGACGGAGGTGACGGAGCCCTCCTTGGTGGAGGTGATCCGCTCCTGGAGCTCCCCCATCTCCCCCGCCAGGGTGGGCTGGTAGCCCACAGCGGAGGGCATTCTCCCCAGAAGGGTGGAGACCTCGCTGCCCGCCTGGACGAAGCGGAAGATGTTGTCAATAAACAGCAGCACGTCCTTGTGCTCCTTGTCCCGGAAGTACTCCGCCATGGTCAGGCCTGACAGGGCCACCCGCATCCGCACGCCGGGGGATTCATTCATCTGGCCGAAGACCAGGGCCGTCTTGTCGGCCACGCCGCTCTCCCGCATCTCCCGCCAGAGGTCGTTGCCCTCCCGGCTGCGCTCGCCCACGCCGGTGAAGATGGAGTAGCCGCCGTGTTCCATGGCCACATTGTGAATCAGCTCCTGGATCAGCACGGTCTTACCCACGCCGGCGCCGCCGAAGAGGCCGATCTTGCCCCCTCTGGAGTAGGGCTCCAGCAGGTCGATGACCTTGATGCCCGTCTCCAGAATCTCCACCGCCGGGCTCTGCTCCTCAAAGGTCGGGGGCTTGCGGTAGATGCTCTGGACCGGAGTTCCCTCCGGCACCGGGCCCTCGCCGTCAATGGGCTGGCCCAGGACGTTGAACATCCGCCCCAGTGTGGCCCTGCCCACCGGCACCTGAATGGTGCGGCCGGGGATCTCCACGGCCAGGCCCCGGGCCAGGCCCTCGCTGGGAGAGAGCATGATGCAGCGCACGGTGTTCCGCCCGATGTGCTGCGCCACCTCCATCACCCGCAAAACGCCCTCCCGCTCCACGGTCAGCTCCTCCTGGAGCCGGGGCAGCTCGCCGCTTTGAATCTCCACGTCCACCACAGGGCCGGAGATCTGTACGATAATTCCTCTTTCCAAATTCGTTACCTCCCCTTCCTCTGCCGCTGGGCCTTAGCGCCGGCGGAGATCTCGGTGATCTCCTGGGTGATGGCCGCCTGGCGGACCCGGTTGTACTGGAGGGACAGCTCTCCCAGAAGGGTCTCCGCATTCTGGTTGGCGCTGTCCATAGCCGTCATGCGGGCATTCTGCTCACAGCAGAAGCTGTCAATCAGGGCGCTGTAGATGAAGCCGGAGACATAGCTTGGCATCATGTTGTTCAGCACGGTCTTCACATCCGGCAGAAACTCAAAGGACGTCCGCACCTCCCGCTCCTTGTGGGAGGTGGCGAAGTGGGTCCTGTGGAAGGGCAGCAGCCGGGTGGAGCGGGCCTCAAAGCTCACGGCGCTCTCCATGTCGGTATAGATCACAAAGATCTCCTTCAGTTCCCCCCGGTCAAAGCCGTCCAGCAGCAGGGCGCTGATCTCCCGGGCCCGGGCCATGGTGGGGTTCTGGGCCGTGTAGAGGAAGCTGTGCTCAATGGGGATCTTCCGCTGGGTGAAAAACCGGCGGCCGTACTCCCCCACCACGAAGAGCTTCATGTCCGGGTGCTGCTCCAAAAGGCGCAGGGCCTCCTTGATGACATTCTGGTTGTAGGCCCCCGCCAGGCCCTTGTCGGCGGTGATCACCAGGCAGCCGTAGGTCCCCTCCAGGGGCGTGTCGTCCCCCTCGGGGTAGAAGTAGGGGCTGTCCACGCTGTGTACCGTGCGGAAGATCCGCTTGATCTCCCCCCGCAAAGCCTCAAAGTAGGGGCGGGTGCTGTCCAGCTCCTGCCGGGCCCTGCGCAGCTTGGTGGAGGCGATGAGGTACATGGCGCTGGTGATCTTCTTCGTTTCCTGAACGCTGGCGATGTGGGTCTTGATCTCCTTTGTCCCCGCCATCTCAGCCACCGCGCTTTCCGCCGGGCCAGACCGTCTTGGCGAAGTTCCGGGACAGCTCCACAATCTCCTCCCGGTCCTCCTCCGGCAGCAGGCCTGTGATGTCGATCCGGCGGCACAGGTCCGGCGCCGTCTCCTCGATGTAGTCCAGAAGCCGGGCGCGGAAGTCCTCCATCTCCTCCAGGGGCACATCCTGCATCACGCGGCGCAGGGCAGCGGTCAGGAGGATCACCTGCCGGTGCTGGGAGAGGGGGGCGTACTGGGGCTGGCGCAGCAGCCGCATGAGGCCCTGTCCGTAGTTCAGCTGGCGCTTGGTGGCGTCGTCCAGGTCGCTGGAGAACTGGGTGAACACCTCCATCTCCCGGTACTGGGCCAGCTCCAGCCGCAGGGTGCCCGCGGCGGACTTCATGGCCCTGGTCTGGGCATCGCCGCCCACGCGGGAGACGGACAGGCCCACGTTGACGGCGGGCCGCTGGCCGGCGAAGAAGAGGTCGCTCTCCAGAAAGATCTGCCCGTCGGTGATGGAGATGATGTTGGTGGGAATATAGGCGGACACGTCGCCCGCCTGGGTCTCCACGATGGGCAGGGCGGTCATGCTGCCGCCCCCCAGCTCGTCGGAGAGATGGGCGGCCCGCTCCAGCAGCCGGGAGTGCAGATAGAACACGTCTCCGGGATAGGCCTCCCGCCCCGGGGAGCGCTCCAGCAGCAGGCTCAGGGCCCGGTAGGCGATGGCGTGCTTGCTGAGGTCGTCATACACGATCAGCACATCCTGCCCCTGGTACATGAAGTACTCCGCCAGGGCGCAGCCGGCATAGGGGGCGATGTACTGCAGCGCGGCGGAGGCCCCGGCGGGCGCGCAGACCACCGTGGTGTACTCCATGGCCCCGCGGCGGCGGAGGTTCCCCACCATCTGGGCGATGGAGCTGGTCTTCTGGCCGATGGCCACGTAGACGCACACCACGCCCTTCCCCTTCTGGTTGAGGATGGTATCCAGGGCAATGGCGGTCTTGCCGGTCTGGCGGTCGCCGATGATCAGCTCCCGCTGGCCACGGCCGATCGGGAACATGGCGTCGATGGCCAGCAGTCCCGTCTCCATGGGGGTGTTCACCGGCTGACGGTCCAAAATTCCCGGCGCCGGCGCTTCAATGGGGCGGTGGCCCGAGGGCGTAATGTGGCCCTTGCCGTCGATGGGCACGCCCAGCGCGTCCACCACCCGGCCCAAAAAGGCGTCGCCCACCGGCATCCCGGCGGTTTTCAGCGTCCGGCGGACGAGGCTCCCGGCGCTGACCTCCTCGCTGTCGCCAAAGATGATGCAGCTCACCTTGTCCCGCCGCAGGTCCTGCACCATGCCCCGGACGCCGGAGGAGAGCAGCAGGATCTCGCCGTACTGGGCGTGGTCCAGGCCGCTGATGGTGGCGATCTCGCTGTCCACGGTCAGCACGGTGCCGGTCTCCTCGGGCATCACGGCCAGGGTCCAGTCCTCTACGGCCTGTTTCATCAGAGGCACCAGGTCCTCATGCCCGGCCTGGAGCTGGCGCAGGTAGTCCTGGAACTGGCGGACCCGGCCGTCCAGGCTCCAGTCATAGATGTCGGAGCCCACCTGAAGTCGGAAGCCGGACTTTAAGGACTCGTCGGCCTCCCAGTGCAGGGGGACCTTGCGGTGATACTTCTTGGATAGGAACTCCGTAAAACGCTGCTGCTGCTCCGCCGTGGGCTCCCTGGCGCTGCGCAGCTCCGCGCTCAGGCGGCTTCGGTCACTCCTCATCGCCGGTTCCCCTCTCCGCCAGGTCCAGGAACTGGTCGAAGGGATCGCCCTCCTGGAAGGCGATCTTCTTGGCCGCCTCGGCCGCCAGCTTCCTCAGCTCCCGCTGGGACGCCCGCAGGATCTCCTCCCGGTCGTGCTCCGCCTCCGCCCTGGCGTGGCTCAGGATCTGCTGGGCCTGGGTCTTCGCCCGCTCCAGCTGCTCCTCAGTGGACACCTGAAGGGCGGACTGCGCCTTGGCCCGGGATTGGCGGATCTCCTCGCCGGCGGCGTCCAGCTTCGCCTGGTACTCCGCCTTGATCTGCTCCGCCTCCTGGAGCTTCTTCGCGGCCTGGTCGTCCAGATCCCGGTAATAGGCCTCCCGCTTGGCCATGAACCGCTTCACCGGCTTATAGAGCAGGAAGTACAGCCCCCCGGCCAGGATGGTGAAATTCATCCAGTGCAGCAGAATCTGCTGCCAATCGATATTCAGTGGGATATTCACACGCGCCACCTGCCTTACAACACGAAGATGATGAGGATCACCACCAGCAGGGCATAGATAATGGCCGTCTCAATGAACACCAGGCCCAGCATCAGCGTGGTGCGGACCTTGCCCTCTGCCTCCGGCTGGCGGGCGATGCTCTCCGTGGACTTGCCGGTGGCCATGCCCATGCCCACGGCGCCGCCGGCAGCGGCAATGCCGATGGCGATGCCTGCGGCGAGGGCCTTCATGCCCAGGGTGCTTCCGGCAGTCTCCTCCACGGCCGTGTCCTCCGTCTCCGCAGGCTCTCCGGCAGCGGCGGCGGGCACGGCCAGCATGGCGGCCAGCAGCAAAATCAGGGTGAATACGCAGAGCGTCTTTCTGCGAAACAGCTTTTTCATGGAAACAACCTCCAAATTCTTTGATGGATTCAATCGGGATCTATAGACCTTCAGGCCTGCCGCGCTTGGCGGGGCTTCCGCTTCTTAGACTTCCTGGGCGGGGTATGCTCGGATACTTCCCCGTAGTAAAGCGCCGTCAGCATGGTGAGCACGTAGCTCTGGATCAGGGCATGGAGCAGGGTGAACAGCACGCCCACCACCACCGGCAGGACGAAGCTCAGCTGCACGAAGTAGTACACCAGCTCCGTCACCAGCAGTCCGCTCAGCAGCGCGCCGAACAGCCGGAAGCTCATGGAGATGGGCAGGGAGAACTCCTTCAGGGTCTTCCCCACGCCCCGGATGCCGTTTCCGGCAATTCCCCCGGAGAGGATCACCAGATAGGAGAGGCAGCCCATGGCAATGGCGGCGTTGACGTCGGACAGCGGCGCGGGCAGGGTGATGGGATGCCCCTGCGTGGTCACCGCCTGGAGCCCCAGCAGCTCGAAGAGCGTTCCCACAAAGATGTACGCCCCGGCGGCAAAGAGGTAGAGCCCCAGAAAACCGTGTTTATGGGGACTGTTCTTTTGGGCCATGCGGTCAAACAGCCCCACCAGCTCCTCCAGAAGCAGCTGGACCCGTCCCGGACTGTACTGAAACCGGGGAATCAAAAACAGCCGGATGCAGGCGGCGGCCAGAAGCAGGATGGCCGTCACTGTAAAGGCCGAGATCAGCCCCGGATTGACCTCCTTCCACCCCATCAGGCTGACCCGGTTCACATTGTGGAGCACCGCGTCCCGCATGGCCACCTGGACGCTCTCCGCCCGCACCGGCGGGCCGGTTACCAGGGCGCCGCACAGGAGGAGCACGACCGCTCCCAGCCACAGCGCCAGCGCTTTCTTATGTTCTTTCATCTCATCCCTCGTCTCTCTCAATTTCCGCCGCGCTGCACCGGCGGCAAAGAGGAAGCGCCGCAGAAAATCGTGTTTGCGGGGACGGCTGCAGCGGCGGGCTATGCGGTCACAGAGCCTCACCAGTTCCTCCAGCATCAGCTGGAGCCGTCCCGGACGGTACTGAAACCGGGGAATCAAAAACAGCCGGACGCAGGCGGCGGCCAGAAGCAGGAGGGCCGTCCCCATCAGGGCCGAGACCGCCCCCGGAGAAACCGTGTCCCGCGCGGCCGTTCCCATGGGCGGGCCGGTCATCAGCGCGCCGCACAGGAGGAGGACGCCCACTCCCAGCCACAGCGTCAAACTTCGCTTGTGTTGTTTCATCTCACACCTCTTTCCTCCCATTCTCCGCCGCACCGCGCCGGCGGCACGGAGACTTCCCCAAAATTATAGCAGTCCTCCGCGCCCTGTCAATGCTTTTCCGGTGGATTTTTAACAGATTCTTTGCGGACTTCTCCCCCGCCGCGCCAAAACAATCCCAGGGGCGGAGACGGTCAAAGCTCCTCCCAGCCCAGCTCCAGCGCTCCCCGGGGGCAGCGCTCCACGCAGAGCCCGCAGCCGGTACACCGGGCGGGGTCCACCGTCAGGGCGCCGCCTCCGCACTCCAGCGCGTCATAGAGGCATCCCGGGACGCACTGCCCGCAGCCGTCGCAGGTCCCCGTCAGCCGCGCCGCCAGGGGCCGGGGAGAGATCTCCTCAAAGGGCCGCAGAGAGTCCAGGGCCAGCCCTGTGATCTCCCGCACCGAGCGCCTCCCGTGGGCCTCCAGCCACCGCTCCAGCTCCCCCAGGATGCGGGGAATCAGGCCGTAGCCCTCCCGCAGCAGCCCGGAGGCAGCCTGCACGCCGCAGGCCCCCAGCATCAAGAACTCCAGGGCGTCCTCCGCCGTCCCCACGCCGCCGCAGCCGCAGACCGGCAGGTCCGTCAGCTGCCGCAGGGTGGCCACGGCGGCCAGGGCCACCGGCCGGATCGCCGCGCCGCTGTACCCGCCGTAGGTGGGCATTCCGGCCCGGCAGGTCTCCAGGTCCACGCCCCGCAGGCCCTTCAGGCTGTCAATGGCGGTGACGCCCGCCACACCGGCCTGGGCCAGGGCCTCCATAAAGCTCCGGGAGCCCGCCGCCTCATAGGACAGCTTCACAATCACCGGGATCTCCACCGCCTCCACGGCGGCCCGGAGATACCCGCGGATCTCCTTCGGGTAGCTGTTGACTGTCTCGTTTCGGGTCCCCAGGGGCGCGGAGATGCTCACCTCCACGGCGTCGGCCCCCATGCGCTCCACCTTCCCCGCCAGGTATCCCAGCTCCGAGGGGGAGCTGCCCCAGATGCTGGCGATGATCCGGCAGTCCCCCCGCCGCAGGCCCTCAAAGTCCTGCTCCCACTGCTCCAGCTGCATCTCCGAGTAGAGCATGGTGTTGAACATCTGCCCCGGGCGGGCTCCCAGGAACAGCCGGGGGCTGGGACTGGGAGTGGCCTCCAGGGTGATGGTCTGGGTTACCACGGCGGCGGCCCCGGCGTCAATGGCCCGCTGGATGGCCCCGCCGTTCCGGGACCAGGGCCCCGCGGCCACCAGAATGGGATTTTTCAGAATCAGTCCCGCGTATTCCGTCTCCAGAGACATGGTGCTTCCTCCTTCCAAATGCCTCGTACGCCAGAGAGTCTGAAACCCGTCCGGCGGCGGATCTCTTTCCGTCATTTATAGTCACCGCAGTTGAAAAGAAGCAAATGCTTCTTTTCAACCCTGGGGCGCATAGGCGCCCCAGGGGCCGTGAAACGGCCTGACGGTGGACTT
>JAAWIL010000018.1 GCA_022796315.1 Oscillibacter sp.
GGAGTGCTGGGGCGGCGCCACCTTCGACTCCTGCATGCGCTTCCTCAACGAGGACCCCTGGGAGCGCCTGCGGAAGCTCCGCAAGGCCCTGCCCAACACCAAGCTGCAGATGCTGTTCCGGGGGCAGAACATCCTGGGCTACAAGCACTACGCCGACGATGTGGTGGACGCCTTCTGCCGCAAGTCCATTGAGAACGGCATCGACATCATCCGGATCTTCGACGCCCTGAACGACGTGCGGAACCTGGAACAGGCCATCAAGTCCACCAAGAAATACGGCGGCATGGTGGAGGCCACCCTGTCCTACACCATCTCCCCCATTCATAATGAGGAGTACTTCGTAAAGCTGGCCCTGGAGCTGGAGCAGATGGGCGCGGATGTGATCTGCGTCAAGGACATGGCGAACCTGCTGCTGCCCATGGACGCCTATTCCCTGGTGAAGCGGCTGAAGGAGACGGTGAAGATCCCCATCCATCTTCACACCCACAACACCACTGGTACCGGCGACATGGTGTATCTCATGGCCGCCTACGCCGGTGTGGACATCGTGGATACGGCCCTGAGCCCCCTGGCCAACGGCACGGCTCAGCCCGCCACGGAGTCCCTGGTGGCTACCCTCCAAGGCACGGTGCGGGACACCGGTCTGGACCTCACCAAGATGAGCGAGGCCGCCGCCCACTTCCGCAAAGTGGCCCAGCGCCTCAAGGAGGCGGGCTCCCTGGACCCCAAGGTCCTGAATGTGGACACCAACACCCTCCTCTATCAGGTGCCCGGCGGCATGCTGTCCAACCTGATCTCCCAGCTGAAGCAGGCCGGCAAGGAGGAGAAGTACTACGACGTGCTGGCGGAGATCCCCCGGGTCCGAAAGGACTTCGGCTATCCCCCGCTGGTCACCCCCACCAGTCAGATCGTAGGTACCCAGGCCGTCATGAACGTGGTGGTAGGCAAGTACAAGACCTTCCCCAAGGAGTCCAAGGGCCTTCTGAAGGGCGAGTATGGCCGTCTGCCCGGTGAGGTCAGCGAGGAAGTCCGGGCCCTGGCCGGCATCAAGCCGGAGGAGGTCATCACCTGCCGCCCGGCGGACCAGCTGGAGCCCGAGGTGGAGAAGTACCGTGAGGAGTTCAAGGACATCGCCAAGAGCGATGAGGATGTGCTCTCTCTGGCGCTGTTCCCTCAGGTAGCGCCCAAGTTCCTGGCCTGGCGGGACGGTCCCCACGACGAACCCCAGGCGGCTCCTGCCGCCGCCAAGGCTCCGGCGGACCCGAACGCCGTGCGGGAGCTGTACGTGGAACTCAAGTAATCGCTGGTTTCCATACAAAGAACGCCCCGGCATCTAAAGATGCCGGGGCGTTTTCGCGTTCGCTTTGAAAGGTCGGGTTCTCAGCGGAAAGGCCGCCTATTTCCGGTATTTCCCGGTCTTCTGGCCGCCTCAATACCGCTTTTTCAGCCGCTGGAAAATCACGATCCCGGCTGCCCATTGGAACAGCAGGTAGGCTGAAAGATACAGCACCAGCAGCCTTACATTCTCCACCGCTCCCAGCTCCTCCAGCACACCAAATACCAGGATGGAGACGCAGAGCACACCCAGTCCCAGCAGGTAGGCATACCGCCCGGAGCGGTCCCGCAGCCGCTCCAACAGCTCGTCATGAATCTGGATCGACTCGTCCTCCATCCTCTCCTGGTACTCCCCCGCACGCTTCGGGGCGCTCCAGTACACATACTTCCACACCATCACAATGCCCCCGCCCAGGGCGCCGCCTCCCAGGCCATACGCCAAGCTGGAGTCCCACACACCCAGAGCTGCCAGCAGCAGAAAACCCACACCCACTGCCGCATAGGTCAATCCTGTCCACAGATTACTCTTTTTCATGATGACTGCTCCTCTCACGCAAAAAAATCTCCTCAATGGGCCGCTGAAAAAAATCCGAGATCACAAAGGCCAGCTCCAGTGACGGGTTGTACTTTCCCGTCTCAATGGAGCTGACGGTCTGCCGGGACACCCGGATGGCCCTGGCAAACGCCTCCTGGCTCAGCCCCGCCTCTTTTCGCAGCGCCTCTACACGGTTTTCCATCACGATCCCTCCACTCTTGTTTGGTAAAGGTTCCTTTACAATTCGGAGTATATCACACTCCCTGCCGCTTGTCAAGCTTCCTTTACAAAAATTGACCTGCAAAAAAGTAGCGCTGTCAGAAGACAGCGCTGCTTTTCATCTCTGTGCTCACCGGCGGCCCCTGGGCGGCTTGCGCCGGGGTCCCTTCTGTTCCTTTTTCGGAGAACCGGTGCGGCGGCCTGTCTGAGGTCCGGCCTTCCTGGTTCGCTCTTCCCTTTTGGGCCCGGACGGCCTGGGCGGCGTGGGACGGATCAAACAGCGCCGGTCCGTGCCGATCAAATCCTCCCGGCCAGCCTGCACCAGAGCCTCCCGCACCAGGGCGTAATTTTTCGGGTCCCGGTACTGGATCAGCGCCCGCTGCATGGCCTTCTCGTGGGGGTCTGAGGCCACATAGACCGGTTCCATGGTCCTGGGGTCCAGTCCGGTGCAGTACATGACCGTGGAAATGGTGGAGGGCGTGGGATAGAAGTCCTGGACCTGCTCCGGCAGGTATCCCAGGTCCCGCACGTACTCCGCCAGGGCAATCGCCTCTTTCAGCGTGGACCCTGGGTGGCTGCTCATGAGGTAGGGCACCACGAACTGCTTCTTCCCCAGCCGCTCATTGAGGTGCTGGTATTTTGTGAGGAACCGCTGGTAGATGTAGTTGGGAGGCTTGCCCATCTTCTGGAGCACCGGGTCTGCCACGTGCTCCGGGGCCACCTTCAGCTGGCCGGAGACGTGGTGCTCCACCAGCTCCCGCAGGAAGGTCCCGTTCTTATCGCAGAGGAGATAGTCAAAGCGGATGCCGCTGCGGATGAAGACCTTCTTCACCCCCGGCAGGGCCCGAAGCTTCCTCAATAGTTCCAGGTAATCCCGGTGGTCCACCGTCAGATTTTTGCAGGGCGTCGGAAAGAGACACTGGCGGTTCTGGCACACCCCCCTTGTCAGCTGCTTCTGGCAGCTGGGATGGCGGAAGTTGGCGGTGGGCCCGCCTACATCGTGGATGTAGCCCTTGAATGCCGGGTCCTGGGTCAGCAGCCTGGCCTCACCCAGGATCGCCTCATGGGTGCGGGTCTGGATGATCCGGCCCTGGTGGAAGGTCAGGGCGCAGAAGGAACAGCCGCCGAAGCATCCCCGGCAGGAGGTCAGGCTGAACTTCACCTCTTCAATGGCGGGCACGCCTCCCAGTTTCTCATAGGAGGGATGGTACGTCCTTTGGTAGGGCAGCGCGTAGACATGATCCATCTCCTCTGTGGTCAGAGGCTCCTGGGGCGGGTTTTGAACCACGTAGCACCGCTCTCGCTCATAGGGCTCCGCCAGGGTCTTGGCGGTAAAGGGGTCCGTGTTTTGGTACTGGGTGTAAAAACTCCCGGCATAGGTGCGGCGGCTCTGGTTCAAAGCCTCCCAGGAGGGCAGCACGCAAGCGTCATAGACGTTCTCCAGGCTGTCCGTCCGGAAGACAGACCCCCGGATGTAGGTCAGATCCCGGACGCTCAGCCCGCTGTCCAGAGCCTCCGCCACCTCCAGAATGCTCTTCTCTCCCATACCATAGAGCAGCAGGTCTGCCTGGGCGTCCAGCAGCAGTGAGCGCTTGAGGCTGTCGGACCAATAGTCGTAGTGCGCCAGACGGCGGAGACTGGCCTCAATGCCGCCGATTACAATGGGAATTTTAGGAAAGCTTCGGCGAATCAGATTGCAGTATACCACGGTGGCGTGATCCGGCCGCTTCCCTGTGATACCACCCGGTGTAAAGGCATCCTGCTTCCGGCGCTTTTTGGACACGCTGTAGTGGTTCACCATGGAATCCATGTTTCCGCCCATGACCAGAAAGGCCAGGCGGGGCGCGCCCAAGGTCAGGATGTTGGCGGGGTCCCGCCAGTCCGGCTGGGAAATGATGCCCACCTTGTATCCCGCGTCCTCCAGCACCCGGGAGATGATGGCATGGCCGAACGTGGGATGGTCTACGTAGGCATCCCCGATCACATAGACAAAATCACACTGCTCCCATCCCCGCGCCGCCATATCCGCCCGGGAGATGGGCAGAAACTGCTGGTTCAAGAATACATCCCCCCTTTCGACTCGTAAGATTTGGTCCTTATTGTTCCCCACCCTCTGGTTTGGAGAGGCCAAAGTCCTTCTCCGTGCTGGCGGTATCCCAGCGGAGCATGGTCTCCATCACCCGGATATCGCTGTCCACATCCAGGACATCGGTCTTGTACAGCTCGTCCAGTTGGTGCTCAAAGCCCTTGACGATGCTGTCCATGGTGGTCTCAATCCGCTGCTTGGCCTGGCGGAGGTTCTCCCCTTCCACCCCGGCGGCCTCGAACTCCGCGTAGGAGTCCAGGAGCTTCTGGGTGGTGGGCAGGTAGTAGTTCAGGAAGGTGTCGATCTTCCCCCGCTTCTGGGGGTCCTCCTCTACGGCCTTGAAAATCCTGCCGGCGATCTCCTCCAGCCGGTCGATCTTCGCGGAGAGCACCGGGTCGGCGATGGCGTCGTTGGTTCGGCGGATCTTCCGCAGGATGCCGGAGTACCCCTCCTCTACCTCTTTGGGCGTCTGCTGCGTCTCTGCCGCCAGGTGGCGGCGGAAACGCTCTGCGGCCTCATCGCTGCGGAAGAGGTGGCCGTATTCCACATTCAGGTAGGCCTTGCCGCCAAAATACCCCCGGTCGATCATCTTTTGGAGGTCCTTCTCCACCCGGCGCACCGAGTAGCCCAGTGTCCGGGCCAGCTCGTCCACCGGCATCGCATCCCGGTCTCCCATCACCGAGAGGTACTTGGCGTAGCGCTTCAGTCCCCGGTCCATGGAGATCCCGGCGCCCAGCAGCACCCCGCCGCCGGAGAGGATCGCCAAAGCCTGCAGCAGCTCCGGCAGCCACCAGCTGATATTTGTCATCACATCTCCGTCGGTAAGGAACCAAAGCACGTCATCCAGGGCCATTCCGGTGGTTATGGCACCGCCAAACAGCAGAATTGCCCCGCCGATTTTCAGCAAAAGCGCGTTGGCCTTCTTGGGCACCGGGGACTTCATGGACTTCTGCACGGCTTGCCTGGTCCGGCTGGGCTGAGACGGATTCCTGGCCTTTCCGCTCTGCGCCGCGTTCGTCTCTCTGGGAGGCGCACTTCCCATCCCGCTCGCCCGAACCTCGATAGGCCGCCCCTGGGGCGGGAAGGCGGCCCGCTTGGGTTTGTTGTCCTTTCCAAAGACCTTCATCAGCAGCAGGAGCAGTCCCAGAGGGGCCAGGGTTCCCGTCACGAAGCAAAAGATAATCAGCGCCCAGCTGAACCAGCCGTCATCCCGTTTCTTATCGTAAGCCACGGCTCACTCCTCCTTCTTCTTCAGCTTCTGCTTTTGGCCCTTCTCGTCCACGAGATAGGTGTGATCCAGCTGTCCTTTCAGGTTTCCCACCACGGAGTCGATATAGGCCCGGCGGAGTACGGCCCGCTCCGCTTCTTCCCCCTCCGTCAGCCCTTCCGGCGACTTTGCCTTGCGGGCCAATTCGTTGATCCGGTCAATGTCTTTCTGATTCATCCTCTGTTCTCCTCTGTGTTCCGTTCAAATACCAAGTCGATGGTCTCAATAAATCCGCCGGCCCGCTGGACCTTAGGCACAAAGCCCACATAACGCCAGCCATCTGCCGCCCGGCGGCAGATCAATTCCCGGTGCCGGACCGACTCCATACCAAATCCACCAAAGAGGCTGTATCCCCCGCCGCCCTCCATACAATCCACGGTCTCAAACTCATACTCCAGCATCCGGTCCTCCTCTCAGAGTCTGTTTCCCATCTCGACGTGCATGGGTTGGCGAACGGATTTTTCACGCAGGCAAGACGGAAAATTCGCCGCCAGGACCTGTGCGGGGAGATGGGAAACAGGCGCTCAAACATACCTCTTGATGGAAATGGAGATGCGGCCCTTCCTGGTGACGCCTCCCACCTCCGTCAGCTCGAACTTTCCAAAACCCCTGGCGGAGACGGTGTCTCCCTCGCTCAGGAGCCTGTCCCCTTTCGTACACTCCCGCCAGTTCACCTGCACCCGGCCCGCAGAGATCAGATCCGCCGCCTTGCCCCGGGCCATCCGGAAGGCGCTGGCGGCCACGGCATCCAGCCGCAGGGAACTGACTGTGTCCCGAATCTCCTGGCACTGGACCTCCGGGATGTGGAGGTGGGATGGGTCAATCTCCGAGACTGTCAGCTTCGCCCGCCCAGCAGAGGTCCAGCTCTGAAGCAGAAACTCCGCCACCGTGTCCAGCACCAGCAGGTCCGCGCTGCCGGGGCCCACCAAAATGTCCCCCGTCCGCTCCCGGACAATGCCCATACCCATGAGGCTCCCCAGAAAATCCCGATGCGTCAGCTTCTCCTCCGGCCGGAACACGGCCCGGAGACACCGGATGGGGCTCTGGCTCTCCGCCTCCGAGGGGTCCAGCCAATCCGGCAGAAACAGCAGCACCTGCCGCTCCGCCCCCTCGTATCCCCCCAAGGCGGCGCAGGCCGTCTCCGGAATCCCAGCCAGGCGCAGCAGATCCAGGGCCTGCGTCCGCTGCTGAGGGCTGAGAAAATCCGTGGCGGCGGGGATGTTCCGGGCCCCGGCTTGTTCCGCCCGGTCCAGGACCTTGGCCAGCAGCAGCCGGTCCTCCCCGGCGGCGCCGGTTTTATCTAACAGCTTCGATTTATCCATGGCGCAGCTCCTGTGTCCGAACCAAGGCGGCATAGGCGCCGTCCCGGCCCATCAGTTCCTCATGACTGCCCAGCTCCACGATCCGGCCATCCTCCACCACGGCAATGCGGTCGGCGTTGCGGACGGTGGAGAGCCGGTGGGCAATGATGATGGTTGTGCGGCCCCGGGAGAGCCTCTCAAAGGTCTCCTGGAGCTTGGCCTCCGTCACGCTGTCCAGGGCCGAGGTGGCCTCGTCCAGGATCAGCACCGGCGGGTCCTTCAAAAAGATCCGGGCAATGGAGATCCGCTGCTTCTGCCCGCCGGAGAGCAGCGTCCCCCGCTCTCCCACGTAGGTGTCAAAGCCGTCCGGCATGGCGGCGATATCGTCATAGATCTCCGCCAGCTTCGCTGCCCGAACCACCTCCTCCTCGGTGGCGTCGGGGCGGCCATAGCGGATGTTCTCCAGAACGCTGGCGGCAAAGAGGAACACCTCCTGCTGCACCACGCCCACATTCTGCCGCAGAGACTCCTGGGTCACCTCCCGCACGTCCGCGCCGTCCACCCGGACCGCGCCGCCGGTGACATCGTAAAACCGCGGGATCAGCTGGCATAAGGTGGACTTCCCTCCGCCGGAGGGACCCACCACCGCCACAGTCTCGCCGGGGGCGATGTGGAGATCCACATCGTGGAGTACATCCATCTCTCCCTGGTAAGCAAAGCTCACGTGGTCCACGTCAATGCGGCCCTCCACCCGGGAGAGCACCCGGGCCCCGGGGGCGTCCCGCATGGCGGGCTCCTCCCGCATTAGGTCGATGAAGCGGCCCAGGCCCGCCGATCCGTTGGCAAAGAGCTCCGCGAAGTTGGAGAGCTTCCGGACAGGGTTCACAAAGGCGGTAATATACAGGCTGAAAGTGATGAGGTCGATGGTGCTCATCTGTCCCTGCATGATGAAGAGGCCGCCGGCGGCAATCACCGCTGCGGAGAGGGCGCAGAGGAAGAACTCCATAGAGGCGTTGAAGCGGCCCATGGCTTTGTGAAACTGACGCTTGGAGGTCTTGAAGCTGTCGTTGGAGGTCTCAAATTTCCGGAGCTCCGCCGCCTCGTTGGCAAAGGCCTTGGCGGTGCGGATGCCGGAGAGGCCGGACTCAATATCCGCGTTGATAGAGGCCGTTCGCTGCTTCACCCGCCGGGAGGCCTCCTGCATCTCCCGGCGGCTCCGCCAGACCACCAGGAGAAACACCGGCAGAATGCAGGCAATCACCAGGGTCAGCCGCCACTGGATGGTAAACATCACCGCCAGAGACCCCAGGATGGTGACGCCGGAAATAAAGAGATCCTCCGGCCCGTGGTGGGCCAGCTCCGTGATGTCAAAAAGGTCCGCCGTCAGGCGGCTCATGAGCTGGCCGGTACGGTTGCGGTCGTAGTATGCAAAGCTCAGCTCCTGCATATGCCGGAACAGGTCCCGCCGGATGTCCGCCTCCACCAGGATGCCAAAGGTATGGCCCCAGTAGCAGATCACGTAGGTCAGCCCCGCCCGCAGGACAAAGGCCGCCAGCACCGCCGCCATCACGGCGAAGAAGGTCTGATAGGCACTCCTTGGCAGCAGCTCGTACATACACCAGCGGGAGACGTAGGGAAAGGCCAGGTCAATCAGGGAGATCATCAGCGCGCAGCCGAGATCCACGAGAAACAGCTTCCGGTGGGGCCGGAAGTAGGAGAGGAAAATCTGGAGGGCGGATTTTTGCTGGAATTCCTGGGTCGTCATAGGGGACCTCCCGCTTTTTCATACTGGATTCCATCACATGCGGCGATCCATCGCCGCTGGGTTCCCAAAAAGCACGGGACCCTTTGGAACTTACTTGACTATAGCACAAGTCGCGCCGTCATGCAACGAAATATCCCCGGACGTCTACCGTCCGGGGATATTGTTCTTAAGAATTAGACAGGAACTCACCCTTCATGTAGCCGGTGGTCGTCACTCCGCCCACATCGGAGAAGGTGATCTTATACCACCCGTCTCCCGCGCTCTCCACCACCTGGACGGAACCGCCGTTGGGGATGGTGGCCAGGGCGTCGTAGCTGGTGCTGGGGCCGGAGCGGACCCGCACGCCGTTCACACTGTTGATCACAACCGCCTTGCCCACCTTCAGGGAACCGCCGGAGGAGGGGGTGTTTGTGGAAGGCGTGGGAGTGGAGGGCGTTGCCGGTGTGGTGGCCGGCTTGGACGTCCCAGAGCTGCTCAGACTGCACCGGACGATGCAGACACCCCGCTTGCTGCCGTCGGTCACCACCACGTTGACAGTGCCGCGGGAAATCCCGGTAACCTTGCCGTTCTGGTCCACAGAGGCCACGCCGTCGTCCTCGCTGATCCAGGTATAGCTGCCGCTGCCGCCGGAAACCCGGATGGTGGCCGTCTCCCCTACCTGCTTCAAGGTGAAATCGGTGGTGCTGAGGCTCAGCCCGCCGGGCAGGGCCATGGCCTTCTCATAGGTCATCTCGCCGGAGTCGCTGGGAGGCGTGGAATCTCCCGTGGGAGGCGTCGTGGTTCCCGGCGCCGTCGTGCCGCCGGGGTTGGTAATATCCGGCGCATCAGGCAGCACGCCGGGCTCGTTGTCAGGCTCCTCAGGATCGATGGTATCCGGCTCTACCACCGGCGGTGTTGTGATGTTGGGATTCTGATTATCGGAGACAGGCGGGGTATTCTGGTCATCCTCCCCGCCGAACCGTTGCGCGATCTTGTCGCCGTACAGCAGGTAGATCAAAAGCCCCGCCATAAGGATAATCAGCACAATCAGGGTGGGTGTAATCAGGCTGTACTGCCGGCTGCGGGCGGTACGGCGGCCCCGGCTGGGACCCCGGCGGATATCCTCCCCCTCCAGCAGGGCGTCCTCCTCTTCACAAAAGGGACAGTTTCTATATGTATCGGAGAACTTTTCTCCGCAGACAGGGCACCGCTTCATGGCCATACTGGTTCCTCCCAAAAATGTCGTTACGCTTTACATAATACTGCCCTTTCCCCTTTTCGTCAAGAGCAGACCGTCTATTTTTTCGGGATTTTGGCGAAGACGCAAAAAAACGGGCGCACAGCGCCCGTTTTCCATCCGCTCATGTTCCGGCAAATCCAAAGACCACGCCAGCCACAGCAGAGATTCCAATAAAGACAATGGGGTGGAGCCCCTTGGTAGGCTTTACCCAGTTGGTCAGCACCAGCAGCACCGCCGCCAGCAGCAGCCCCCTTATATTCAGGATGGCCCCGCTTCCCAGGGCAAGGCGATTCAGAATCCCCTCCCCTGCGGCGGGCTTCATCAGCTGTATGGCGGTCAGTATCTCCAAGATCACCGTCACACCGGCGCCGGCGATCAGCCCCGTGGAAGCGGGACGCAGACCGTAAAAGGCCCGGTCCACATAGACGTTCTCCCGAAAGCTCTTCAGCACGGCCGCAATGATCAAAATCACTACAATGGACGGGGTGATCTCCCCCACGGTGGCGATTACAGCCCCAGGGATTCCCGCTACGGTAAAGCCCACATAGGTGGCCATATTGATGCCGATGGGCCCCGGTGTAGACTCCGACACCGCCAGCATGTTCATCAGGTCCCCATAGGTGTACCACCCGGTAGTCTCCCCGATGTTCTGGAGGAAGGGCACTGTGGCCATACCGCCACCCACGGCGAACAGGCCGGTCTTAAAAAACTCCCAGTAGAGCTTCAGATAGGTCTCTATCATGCTTGCCTCGCCTCCAGATACTTCAGCAGGATGCCCGCCAGGGCCGCCCCGATCACAAACCACACCGGGGACAGATTCAAAAACACACTGCCGGCCAGGACCAGCAGGAAAATTCCCGCCGTCCACAGATCCACCACGGACTTCTTCAGCAGTTTGATCACCGCGTTGGCGATCAGGACGCACACGCACACCTGAATCCCGGCAAAGGCGTTCTGCACCCAGGCCAAGTGGGAGAAGTTGATAATCAATCCCGCCAGAATGGAGATGATCACCACCGAGGGGAACACCACGCCCACCGTCGCGAAAATACCGCCGGCCACGCCGCCCAGCTTCTGCCCGATGAAGGTGGCCACATTGACGGCGATGATGCCTGGCGTACACTGGCTCAGGGCGTAGTAGTCCGCCAGCTCCTCCTCCGTGGCCCACCCCTTCGTCTCCACCACCTCCCGCTGGAGGATCGGCAGCATGGCCATGCCGCCGCCGAAGGTCATGACGCCCATCTTGGCAAAGGTCCAAAAGAGTATCCAGAGTTGTTTCAACGCAATCACTTCCTATTCCACATATCCATAGAGCCCCCGGACAGAGACCTCTCCGGAGCAGACCGTTCGCTCCTGGCCGCTGTCCGTCCGGACCACCAGTCCAAAGGCCTCGTCAATCCCCACAGCGGTGACGGTCTCCCGCCCCCCGTCCGGGGACAGCAGCTGCACCCGCCTGCCAAGGTTCACGCAGTCCCGCCGGTAGGACGCCAAGTACGCCGCGAGATCCCCCGCCAGCAGCGCCTGGTACATCCGGTCCAGCGCTTCCAGCAGCGATGCCGCCAGAGCGGCCCGGGACACCGGATGCCCCACCTCTATAACCAGGGATGTGGCCATAGACGCGACGTCCGGAGAGAAGTCCTCAAGCGACTGCGAAACGTTTACGCCGATCCCCAGAACCAGCGCCCCGCCGGTCATCTCCGTCAGGATTCCGCTGAGCTTTCTGCCCCCCATCACCGGGTCGTTGGGCCACTTCAGCCCGGGCCGGACGCCGCAGGTCTTCTCCACCGCCTCGCACAGCGCCACACCCGCCAGCGCCGTCACCGGCAGCAGCCGCTCCGGCGGAAGGTCCGGCCTCAAGAGCGCGCTCAGATAGAGCCCCTTTTCTTTAGGGGACTGGAACGTGCGTTCCATCCGCCCCCGGCCCGCCGTCTGACAGCCGGCGACCACCACGGTCCCCTCCGGCGCGCCCTCCCGGGCCAGCTCTTTGGCGTAGGTATTGGTGGAGCGGATCTCCTCAAAATACAGCAGATTCCGGCCCAGAACCGCCGTGGGTCCCAGAAGGGCCTGGATCTCCTCTTTCACCGCCATCCCTCCTTTTGCGGTATAGACCATGGGAAGCGCAGACCTCAAAGAGGCATGTTCCCTCATGGGAAGCGCCTTGACTATCGCCTATCATAGCACACTTGCCAAGAGATGTAAACCGCCCGGCCGAAGCCGGACGGTTCCATTTGCCGTAGAAAATCAGGCCGTTTTCTGGCCGAGGACCATCTTCATGCACAAAAGCGCTGCCAGCATCAGCGCAATGCCGATGGGGAGGCCGATGATTCCCGGCAGACCCACGTGAACCAGAATCCCGGCGATCAGGTATGTGACACCGGAAACCACCGCACAGGTAATGGCATAGGGCAGCTGGGTGGACACGTGGTTCACGTGGTCGCACTGAGCGCCGGCGGAGGCCATGATGGTGGTGTCGGAGATGGGAGAGCAGTGATCGCCGCAGACGGCGCCGGCCATGCAGGCGGAGATGCAGACAATGGCCATGGGGTTGTCCATAGAGAACACGTTCTGCACAATGGGAATCAGAATGCCGAAGGTGCCCCAGGAGGTGCCGGTGGCAAAGGCCAGCAGGCAGCCGATGGCAAACACGATCACCGGCAGCAGCATCTGTACGCCGGAGGCGGAGGTGCGGACGAAGTCCCGGACGAAGAACTTGGCGCCCAGAGAGTCCGTCATAGCCTTCAGGCTCCAGGCAAAGGTCAGGATCATAATGGCGGGCACCATGGCCTTGAAGCCCTCAGGGATGCAGCCCATCATGTCCCGGAAGCTCATGGAACGGCGGATGAGGTAGTAAATCAGAGTAAACACCAGGGCAAAGGCGCTGCCCAGCATCAGGCCCACAGAGGCGTCGGAGTTGGAGAAGGCAGTGATGAAGCCCTCGCCCTCAAAGAAGCCGCCGGAGTAGATCATGCCGATGACGCAGCAGATAATCAGCACCACCACGGGCAGCACCAGATCCAGCACGGTGCCCTTGTCCTCCGGGGCGTCGTCGGCAGCGCCCGCATAGGGGTTGGACCCCGAGAAGAGGTCGCCGTTCTCAATGGCGTTCTTCTCATATCTGGCCATGGGGCCGAACTCGATCCGCATGACAATCATGCCCACCATCATGACGATAGTCAGTAGCGCGTAGTAGTTGTAGGGAATCGCCCGCAGGAAGAGGTTGAAGCCCTGACCGTCCTCGGCAAACGCTGCCACGGCGGCGGCCCAGGAGCTGATGGGGGCGATGATGCACACCGGGGCGGCGGTGGCGTCGATGATGTAGGCCAGCTTCGCCCGGGAGATGTTCTGCTTGTCGGTGATGGGCCGCATGACGCTGCCCACAGTGAGGCAGTTGAAGTAGTCGTCGATGAAGATCAGCACGCCCAGGAGCACAGAGGTCAGCTGGGCCCCCACCCGGGACTTGATGTGCTCCTTGGCCCAGCGGCCGAAGGCGGCGGAACCGCCGGCCTTGTTCATCAGGCATACCATGGCGCCCAGGATTACCAGGAAGATCAGGATGCCCATGTTGTAGCTGTCGGTAACGGAGGCCACAATGCCGCTGTTGAACACGTGGAGCACCGTTGCTTCAAAGGAGAAGTTGGAGTACAGCAGGCCGCCCACCAGAATACCGATGAAGAGAGAGCTGTACACCTCCTTGGTAATCAGCGCCAGGGCAATGGCGATAATGGGAGGCAGCAGGGACCAGAAGGTGTTGAAAAACCGGGTGGGAGATTCCACGTAGCCGCTCCCGCCGCAGGCGTCGCAGGAGACCGCCTCTCCCTCTTCCGAGAGCACAATGCCCGCCGCCCCGCAGTCGGGGCACTCGATCATCTTCGTGCCGGTTGCCTCCGTGGGATCTTCTCCCGCCGCGAAGGCCGTGACGCTCAGTGCCCCGCACAGCAGAAACACCACTGCCAGCAATGGCAGGACCCGTCTTTTTAAGGTTCTCATCATTCTCGCTCCTAATCAAAAATGAAGTCATGACTTCTGTCATGACTTCATACCAACACACTTTTGTATGAATCCACGACAGCGCTCCGTCCCCGTGGGGGGACGACAGTCCGCGGGATGTTCTCCCGGCGGCCCGGCCCTGCGTCTCCAGGCGAGACTGGCAGGACCTCGGCGAAGGCCCCTTTCCATCTCCCCGGTGCCTGTCCATGGGGGGAGGTGTACTCTTGACATTCGCGCCTCTATCATGCTATCTGTGATATTACGGCGGGTAAGGAAAAATGTCAACTGTTTTTTCCAGATTTCTCTCTTTTCGGAACTTTTTACAAAAATAGCTGTCCTGCGGCGGAATTCATGGACAATTCTTGGGGATCGTGCTATGATGGGCAACGGAAATTCGAGGGCCTCCCGTTCCATGCCAAGCGGCGGCTCTCCAAGGATAGGAGTGATATAATGTCCGCAAACCCTCCGGACCGGGAGGCGGGGGCCTACCGTCTGGTCTGCGAGCGCCCCTGGCTCTACCACGTACTGACTGCGGTGGCCGGCTTTTTCGGGGCGTTTACCTACCTTCTGCGGGGCAATATCTTTTGCAACGCCCAGACCGGCAATGTGGTCCTGATGGGCCTGGCCCTGGGTCAGGGCAACTGGGCCCACGCCGGGTACTACCTGATTCCCCTCTCCGCCTACATCGCCGGGGCCTTCCTCTCCGAGCTGCTGCCGCCCCTGCTGAAGGGCCGCCTGCCGGTGCGGTGGGAGACGCTGCTCATTGCCGCAGAGGGCGCGGCCGCCCTGATCCTGGGCCTTCTGCCGGAGACCGCGCCGGTACAGATTTCTCAGGTGACCATCAACTTCATCGCCTCCATGCAGTACAACACCTTCCGCCAGACCGACGGCTTCCCCGTGGCCACCACCTTCGCCACCAACCACATCCGCCAGATCGGCGTGGGGCTGGCCCACGAACTCCCCTTCCTTCACGCCCCCGACGGCGTCCACCGCAAAAAGCTCCAGGCGCACCTGGCGATGCTGCTGTACTTCTTTGCCGGAACCGTCATTGGAACCGTTTGCTGCCGCCTGCTTCTGGGCCGGGCCATCTGGCTGACGCTCCTGCCCCTGGGCGCTGTCTTCGCCGCCCTGCTCCGGGCCGACCTGACCACGGAGCGGGACCTGCTGGAACGTCCTCCTGCTGGGCACACCTTCTCCTGAGGGGGAAACACCCTCGGAAACGGCCCACGGCCGCCTTCCTCCAAAAGCCAGCGGCGCCGGAAATCCGGCGCCGCTTTTTTATCATTTATAAAATAGATGAAATAAATAAGGTATCAAACAAATTATGAGCGCACCTACGGTGCAAGCTGTATAAACATATATGACTTTCGTTTGTGCATCTTTTTTCATAAAACACCTCACTTTTATGGCGAAACAGTGTTCTAGCGCAATGCTTCCAACAGTTCCGGAATTCCGCTCTCTCCGGATACCAGAATTCCGTGGGCCGACAGCAGCTCCGCCGTCACGCCGTCCCCTTCGGTGAGCGCTCCTGTAAAGGTTCCGTCGTAGACCACTCCCCGGCCGCAGGAAGGGCTGCGCTCCTTCAGCACCGCCGCCTGGCAGCCAAACTGCCTGCACAGCGTCAGCGCCGCCTCCGCGCCCCGGCGGTAGGCTTCTGTCACGTCGGTTCCCTCCCGGGAAACCACCCGGTTCCCCCGCCGCTCAGCGGGAGGCCGGGGCGTCGGCAGTCCCCCCAGCTGCTCCGGGCACACGGGGACCAGCTGATGTTCCTCCAACAGCGCCTGGGCCAGCGGATGGGGCTTCGAGGCCCCGTCATACCGGCAGGGGACGCCTAGGAGGCAGGCGGAGATCAGGATCTTCATGGCCGTCCCCTCTCCATGGCCTGCCGCTCCCGCCACAGCTCCTCGTAAAGCCGCACCGCGCTCCAGGCGTGGTTATGGGAGGTCAGCACCGCCTTGAGGCAGTCCGGACCGGCGCCTGCCCGGTTCAGCTCCGGCAGCAGCGCATCCAGCTGGTCCTGCAAATCGCACAGCACCAGCATCCGTCCGCCCAGAGCGCCGCCGGCGTAAGGGTGCCCGGCGCCCTCCCCGTCATCCAAACCCGCCAGAACGGCCAGGGGCTTGTTGTAATCCGACCGCGCCACCGGCACCAGCTCCACGCCAAAGGGCTTGACCGCGGCCTCCAGGGCCAGAATCTGCAGCAGAGAGTCAAATCCAAACAGCAGCAGCTTTCCGCTCATCAGAACTCCTCCGTTTCCTCGCCAATCTTCAAACCATCTGTGTTCCGTTCAGCACCGCCAGCACCAGCCGCTCTCCCTCATACTGGAGCTTCAGGGAGAAGAAGGGCGCGTCGGTATCCAGCAGCTCCAAAAACAGGTTGTCCCCCTCCCACATCGGCAGGGACAGCAGGTCTCGCTTCCTGATCCAGGCCAGCTCACCCTCGTCACAGGGATGGGGGTCCCCGGTCCAGCCGGTGGCTGTGAAGAGGTGCATGTACTCGGTGGGCCACCGGTCAGAGACAAAGGTCACCAGTCCCCGGTAACGGTACTCCGTCAGCGTCAGGCCGGTCTCTTCCCAGGTCTCCCGCAGCAGGCAGTCCTCGGGGCTCTCCTTGTCCTGAAACTTCCCGCCCACACCGATCCACTTGTCCTGATTCAGGTCGTGTTCCTTCTTGGTCCGGTGGAGCATCAGATATTGGTCTCCCCGCTCCAGATAGCACAGGGTTGTGTTCACCATCAGGCATCTCCCCTTTTGATCGTCAAAGCCTTTCCAAAGAGGGGCCCCCTCCTTGTTTACTGATTTCCAGTGTATGGACTTTATGAGATTATACCTGATTTTCCGCAAAAAGAAAAGCCCTCACTTCCATAAAATGACAACCCGGCCGGAAACGATCCCGCTTTTCCCACCAATCCGGTAAGCCACAGGGACCTTCCCTCACAAAAATCCGGCTGATTCGGGCAAAATCTGTTCGACTCAAAAATTTTTTTACGATTTCGAATATCGCACTTGACTTTAACGCGGCGGCATCGTTTATACTCCATTCTGTCAGGAGGGAATCGCTATGGAATACACCATCAAAGCGCTGGCGGAGCTGGCCGGCGTCACGCCCCGGACCCTGCGCTGGTACGATCAACAGGGCCTGCTGCGGCCCCTGCGGACCACGGAGGCGGGCTACCGGATCTATGGCCCTTCCCAGGTGGAACGGCTTCAGGACATCCTCTTCTACCGGGAGCTTGGCCTGAGCCTCACCGCCATCCGCGCGCTTCTGGATGACCCCGCCTTCGACCGCCTCACGGCGCTGCAGAGCCATCTGGCGGAACTGCGCAAGCGACGGGATCATCTGAACGGCCTGATCCTGACGGTACAAAAGACCATTGACGAACAGCAAGGAGGAACCCCTATGAGCGACCATGAAAAGTTTGAAGCCTTCAAGCGCCGGGCCGTCGAGGCCAACGAGACCCAGTACGGGAAGGAGATTCGGGAAAAATACGGAGACGCCCCCATGGACCGGGCCAACACCTGCGTCCTCTCCCTGACGGAGGAGGAGTACCGCCAGTGGAACGCACTGGGGGAGGACATCCGCGCTTCCCTGGCCCAGGCCGTCCGGAGCGGTCAGGACCCGGCCGGACCGGAGGGGCAGCGGATCGCCGCCCTCCACCGCCGGTGGCTCTCCTACTCTTGGGAGTCCTACACACCGGAAGCCCACGCGGGTCTTGGGCAGATGTACACCGCCGACTCCCGGTTCACCGCCTACTACGACCACGAGACCCCTGGCTGCGCGGCCTTCCTGCAAAGCGCCATCGCCGCCTATGTGAAGTCCGCCCGCTCCTAACGCCCTTCCCGCCCTTGCCCTGCCGGTCCGGTTGTGGTACAATCTCCCCAAGGGGGGAGAATATGGCGGGCATCATCACGGCGGATCTCCACGGGAAAACGGTTTACCAGGCGAAAGTCACCGTAGACGCGCTGCTACGGCGGGTCAGCGGCGGCACCTACCGCATCCGCCTGATCCACGGCTGCCACGGCGGCACCGCCCTGCGGGACTTCCTCCAGGAGACCTACGCCACCCATCCCAAGGTCCGGCGCCTGGTCCGCTCCCCCGATGGCGGCGCCACGGAGCTGGTACTGCGGGAATACTGACATTTTTAGGAGGGGAATCCCCATGAGCGGACAGGTCTTCGCCACATTTTACAGCCTCGTGCGGCAAATTCCCCCCGGAACCGTCGCGACCTACGGCCAGATTGCCCGCCTGGCCGGGATGCCCCGGTGTGCCCGTACGGTGGGCTATGCCATGTCCGGCTGTCAGGACCCCACGGTCCCCTGTCACCGGGTGGTGGACCGCCTCGGCGGTACCAAGAGCTGCTTCGACATCTGCGCCCCCGGCACCCAGCGGGCCCTTCTGGAGGCGGAGGGCGTCTCCTTCCGGGCCGACGGGACGGTGGACCTGGAGCGGTGCCGGTGGAGCCCCTAAAACATCAGCGCCCGGAGATTTCTCCGGGCGCTTTTCTCGCTTCCTCACGGAAGTTCCAAATGGACAGACTCGTGAAATTCCGGCTCCGCCAGGCCGGGAAGGTCCACCGCGTCTGTAAAACGAATATCCTTTACGCACTCTCGCAGCAGGCTGACAATGTAGGGGTGCGGCCGCTCATCCGGACGGCCCGCCGCCACACAGACCACTGCGATCTCCGGCCGCAGCAGGTTCAGGAGCTTCCGGGTGGTGGAGGACAGGGACGCGTGGTGGGGGACCTTCAGAATATGGCAGGGCGTGGCAGTGGCCGTCTCCCACATATGGGCATAGGCGTCACCGCCCAGAACGATCTCCTTCCCGTGGTAGTACAGCCGCTGGCGGAGGCTGGCCACGTTCATGGACTTGGCCCAGTGGATCAGGTCATAGCCGTTCCGCTCTCCACGGTAGGCGCTGTCAAACAGCTGCCTCTGGCGGGGATAGAGGGCCGGCTCCCCAAAGAGAATGTCCATGGAAAGCTCCTCTGTAAGGTGCAGCGTCTCCATATGATCGCCGGACAGCTCCTCCAAGGACCCGATCCGGTCCCGGAAGGACCGCAGGGGCTGGGCATAGAAATCCATACATCGCAGAAGGTTCCGGGCGGCCTTGGGCAGGCCGTTGTCCCCGTCCGGGTCCAGGCTCCCCGCCTCCAGAGGGGGCACGTAGGGCGTCAGCAGGCGGTCTACCGTGACGGCCTCCAGCACCCGGGCCAGACCGCCGATGTGGTCCCGGTGAAAATGGGTAATCAGCAGCAGATTCAAACGGTCAATGCCCTGCTTTTTCAGGAAGTCCCCCGCGTAGATCCTCCGGGACCGGGGGTCCTGCTCGTCGGGGTGATCGTCCCGGACCAAGCGGTCGTGGCCGCAGTCCACCATCATGGCAAACCGCCGCACGCCCCCGGAAACCTCCTGGATCAGGATGGAATCGCCGTTGCCAACATTGATGAAGTCCAGTACCAGCATGCTCCGTCCCCCCCTTTATTTTCCTTAGAATACCATAGCCTGCTCCGCCCGGCAATGGAAAGCTGCTCCATTACCTGCCAAATTTTTGTCCTAAATTTTGGAGAAGTAAACGAAGTCCAGAAGTGGGCGCCTGTTCAACCCGCCCCGCCGCCTTGCGTTCCGCACCCTTTTGTGGTATAATTTTCTTTTAGAGCCTGTTTAATATCTCGACGTGTATGGATTGGCGAGTGGATTTTTTGCCCTGCAAGGCAAAAATCCGCAGGCATCCTGACGGATGGCAAGG
>JAAWIL010000019.1 GCA_022796315.1 Oscillibacter sp.
TTGAAATCCGTCAGGATTCCTGCGAGTTTCTTCCTTGCCAGGCAAAAATTTTTCTTGCCAATCTGCATACCGTCACCTATTGGTACAGCTTCTTATTTTCGAGCTTTAAGCTCGGAAATAATATTTTCCAGGCCTGCTGTGCAGCAGCGCGGACAGAGGGGCGGACGTCAGAAACGGGAGCGCCCATTCTCTGTATGGGCGTCCGTCCGGCCGGAAAAATACCGGGTCTGAAAGGGGACCTCCTCCACCGTGAAACTCTTTCCGCGCAGGCCGTTCAGGGGCCCGGCGTCGGTGGTGAAGGCGAAGGCCAGGCGGTAGGCGTACAGCGCCTGCCGGGTTTCGTGGTAGCGCTTATTGACGGCGCCGTTTCCGTATTTGCCGTCCCCCAGCAGGGGACAGCCGATGGAGGCCAGGGACACCCGGATCTGATGGGTTCGCCCCGTCAGCAGGCGGCACTCCACCAGGGACAGCTCTCCCCGGGTCTCCAGGGTTCGATAGAGCGTCACGGCGGTTTTGCCGCCCGGGACCGGGCGGCGGTGGAAGGTCACCTGCTTTTTTGCCTCGTCCTTGCGCAGGAAGCCTTCAATGCGCCCCTCGGCGGGGCGGGGCCGTCCGGCGGTGATGCAGAGATAGGATTTCTCCAGCTCGTGGTCCCGGATTTTCTGATTGAGGACCCGCAGGGCCTCGGCGCTCTTGGCGGCGATGACGATGCCCCCGGTGTTGCGGTCGATCCGGTTGCACAGGGCCGGGGCGAAGGCGTGCTCATCCCGGGGGTTCCACTCTTTTTTCTGATAGAGGTAGGCCTGGATGTGGTTGATGAGGGTGTTGACCTTCTCGGTCTCGTCGGCATGGACTACCATGCCGGGGCGCTTGTCCGCCAGCAGGAGGTGCTCGTCCTCATAGACGATGTGCAGCTTGGGCTGGAAGATGGAGAGGAAGAGATTTTCCTCGTTGGGCTTGTCAAAGAACTCGTCGTTGATATATAATTGTAAAATGTCGCCGGTACACAGGCGGGTGTCCCGGGCGGAGCCCTTGCCGTTGACCTTAATCCGTTTGAGACGGATGTATTTTTGCAGCAGGGCAGGGGGGAGCAGAGGCAGATTTTTGGATACAAACCGGTCCAGCCTCTGCCCGGCATCGTTTTTTCCAATGGTGAATTCCCGCATATCATACCTCCGTTCCGTCTTTGCACCATTATATTTGTTTGACAGGGGCTTGTAAAGTCTGGCGGGGGGAATTTTGAAAAAGTGGAGGGTGGCTATGGAACCGGGCAAGAGAGACCAGGTGAATCTGATCTGGGTGCTGGGAGGTCTGTACCTCATCTATACAGGCGGCGAGATGCTGTACCGGATTGCCGCCGGGGAAGCGGAGCTGCTGGTGGTCAGCGGCCTTGGCGGACTGGCCTTCCTGGTGATCGGCGGGGTGATGCTCTGCCGGGAGTGGAAGGCGTTCCAGACGCAAAAGCGCCGCGGGACGGAAGGCCCCCGGGCGGCGGAGGAACCGCCGGAGGGAGAGGAGGGCGGTGAGGAGCCGTGAGGATTGAAGAGCTGAGCGGCGCGGTCTGCCAGTTCCGCCCCTGGCTGGAGGACTTCCGCCACAAGACCTATGAGCCCGCTTTCCGGGATTACTGCGCCCGGTTCGGGCCGCTGTATGACCAGGCGGCGGGGGAGGCGGAGGATCTCCGGACCTTGGCCGGCGCCCTGCTGGACGCGCTGGAGCGGAATTGGAGGGACCAGCGCCCCTGGAATCGCGGCGCAGTCCGGGCCAGCGAGAAGCAGATGCTGGTGGTGTATCTCTCCCCCATGCTGCTGGAGCGGGAGGAGCCCCGGTGCCGGGAGCTGTGCGAGGCGCTGCGGGAGGCCTGGAGTGCCCGCTGGCCGAAGGACGGATACCGCACCGCCGGGTTTGAGAAGATCCAAAGCGGCTTTCGCAACGCCATTATGGGCATTGAGCTGCGTGGTTTTCAGCGGGAGGACTCCTGAAAATTCCGGCAGGGGCCTGGAATCTCAGGGCCCCTGTGAAAAAACTGCCGGATTTTTGAAAAAATTGTTTGACAACCGGGGCGGGAACCCTTATAATACTAATCGTGTCATTGCGAGGTAGCTTATGATTTTAGATGTCAGGCCGATTCTGCATACCCCGGGGACAGGACTGCCCTTCCGGTTTGAACTGGATCTCTCCGATCTGGAGTTTTTCGGGCGCCGTCCCATCAGCCGCCCGGTGGCGGTGGAGGGCCGTGTGCGCAACGCGGCGGATGTCCTGACGCTGACCATGACGGCCGGAACGGTGCTGGACGCCGTGTGCGACCGGTGTGGAAGGATGTTTTCTCAGGAGAAGTGCATCTCTTACAGCTGTATGCTGGCGGAGGAGCTCCAGGGGGAGGACAGCGACGAGATTGTCCTGCTGGAGGCGGGAAAGCTGGATGTGGGCGATCTGGCCCGCACGGTGTTTATCCTCGAGATGGACACGCAGACATTGTGTTCAGAAGATTGCAAAGGACTGTGCTCCCGGTGCGGCGCCAACCTGAACGACGGCCCATGCGGCTGCAGGCAGGAGGGAGACCCCCGTCTGGCGGTTCTGGCAAAGCTTTTAGAGAACAAATAAACATGCCCTGCGGGGCTTTGCGAGATCAAGGAGGTGTCAAGGATGGCAGTACCCAAGGGAAAAGTATCAAAGGCAAGACGCGATAAGCGGCGGAGCTCCCACTGGAAGCTGGCGGCCCCTGGTCTCGTCGCGTGTTCCAAGTGCGGCGCCATGCGCCTGCCCCACCGGATGTGTCCCGAGTGCGGCAGCTACAATGGCCGCGAGGTGAAGGTAATCAAGTCCGCCGTGGCGAAATAAAGCGTCTGCAAAGGAGGGAAGGCTGCTTCCCTCCTTGCTTTTTGTCTTGCCATCCTGCCTGCGGGCGGGTATAATACTGTGTAATGGATCAAAGCACCGTGGGGGGGCTGCCCCGCGGCGGATACAGAGAGGAAGTGACTGCCGGTGAAACCCATCATCGCCATTGTGGGCCGGCCCAACGTGGGCAAGTCCATGCTGTTCAACAAGCTGATTGGCAAGCGCCTTGCCATTGTGGAGGATACCCCCGGTGTTACCCGGGACCGGATCTATGGGGAGAGCGACTGGTGCGGCCGGGCCTTTACCCTGATCGACACCGGCGGCATCGAGCCCCGCACGGATGACAAGATCCTGGCCTTCATGCGGGACCAGGCCCAGACTGCCATCGAGACCGCCGACGTCATCGTCTTTTTGACGGATGTCCGCACGGGCCTCACCGCCTCGGACCAGGAGGTGGCGTCCATGCTGCTCCGCAGCGGGAAGCCGATTGTCCTGGCGGTCAACAAGATGGACTCCACCGGCGCGCTGGACCCGGATTTCTACGAGTTTTACAATCTGGGATTGGGGGACCCCATCGCCGTCTCCGCCCTCCACGGCCACGGCACCGGTGACCTGCTGGACGCCTGCCTCCGGTACTTCCCGCCGGAGGACGAGGAAGAGGAGGAGGACGACGCGATCCATGTGGCGGTGATCGGCAAGCCCAACGCCGGCAAGTCCTCCCTGGTAAACCAGATCCTGGGGGAGGAGCGGGTGATCGTCTCCGACATGGCGGGCACGACGCGGGACGCCATCGACTCCCGCTTTGAAAACGACCAGGGCAGCTTCGTCTTTATTGACACCGCCGGCCTCCGGCGCAAGAGCAAGGTGGACGAGGACATTGAGAAGTACAGCGTCCTGCGGGCCACCATGGCCATTGAGCGCAGCGACGTGTGCCTCATCATGATCGACGCCACGGAGGGCGTGACCGAGCAGGACACCAAGGTGGCGGGCCTGGCCCACGAGGCCGGGAAGGCCAGCATCATCGTGGTAAACAAGTGGGACCTCATCGAGAAGGACGGCAAGACCATGGACCACATGCGGGAGGACGTCCGGCGGGATCTCAGCTTTATGACCTATGCCCCCGTTCTCTTTCTCTCCGCCAAGACCGGCCAGCGGGTGGACCGGCTCTTCGCGCTCATTGACTATGTCAGCAACCAGGCCAGCACCCGGATTACCACCGGGATGCTGAACGAGGTTCTGGCGGACGCCCAGACCCGGGTGCAGCCCCCCACCGACAAGGGGCGGCGGCTGAAAATCTACTATATGACCCAGGTGGGCATCCGGCCGCCTCACTTTGTGATCTTCTGCAACGACGCGAGGCTCTTCCACTTCTCCTACCAGCGGTATCTGGAGAACTGCATCCGCAATACCTTCGGTCTGGAGGGAACGCCTATCCGCATCTCGATCCGGCAGAAGGGAGAGAAGGAGCCGTGAGCCCGGCAGAGAAGCTGTTTCTCCCCGTTTACCTGTTTTTGATGGCTGTGGGCTATATCATGGCCTTTTTTAAGATTCTGCCGGCGTCGATTCTCGCGTGTCTGCTGGGGGCTATGGGCGGTCTGCTGCTCGCGGTCCGGCCCCGGCACGGGGATCACGCATCCCGGACCTCGCGGGGCCTGCTCTTTGGCGGGGCGCTCCTTCTGGATCTCATGATGCTGGTTCTGGCGTCGTGGATCGGGGGGAAGTGGGGGTATTTCGTGATGGGTGCCGAGAAGGGACGCAGGCTGGGCGTGTATTTTTCCGTGTTTTTCGATCTTGTGGGGAACGCGCTGGCGGTCTGGATTGCGGGCAGACGGCGCGGTAAGGAGGTCTGAGGAATGTCACCGGAAGCGAACGTGATGTACTGCATTCCCACGCTGTGGGGAGAATTGGAGCGCCACCCGCAGTACTGGGGGATGATTGCCGCTGTGGCGGCGGCGTCCTATTTTCTGGGCTGTTTCAACGGCGCGGTAATCGTGTCCAAGTATATCCTTCGGGATGATGTTCGGAACCACGGCAGCGGCAACGCGGGGCTGACCAACTTCTACCGCACCTTCGGCGGTCCGCTGACCGCTGTGGTGATCCTGTGCGACGTGCTGAAGGCGGTGATCGCCGTGCTGCTGGGGATCTGGTTCTTTGCCTGGGCCCCGGAGCCTGTGCTGGGCAAATACTGGGCCGCCCTGTTCTGCCTGCTGGGGCACATGTTTCCCTGCATGTTCCGTTTCAGGGGCGGCAAGGGCATCCTCTCCGGCGGAACCATCGCCCTGATGATTGACTGGCGGGTGGCGCTGGTGGTCTGGGGGGGCTTCCTGCTCCTGGTGGTGCTGACCAGGTATGTATCCCTTGGCTCCCTGTGGGCCGGGGTCAGCTTCCCCTTCGCGATTTGGTTTTTCCACCCGGGTACGGCGGCGCCGGACCCCGTCATTGTGATCCTGAGCTTCCTGTGCGGCGGATTGGTGGTCTGGCAGCACCGGGGAAACCTGAAACGGCTGCTCACCGGCACAGAGAGCAAATTCAGCCTGCACCATAAAAAGGAGGGTTCGCCATGAAAGCGGTAGTACTGGGCAGCGGCGGCTGGGGCACCGCCCTGAGCATGGTGCTCTGTGACAACGGTCACGAGGTATCACTCTGGTCTCACAGCCCGGAGAAGGCGGAGCAAATGGCCAGGAGCCGGGAAAATCCCCTGCTGAAGGGCATCCGCCTGCCGGAGAGCCTCCGGGTCACCGGGGATTTGGCCTGTCTGGAGGGAGCGGAGCTGGTGATCAGCGCGCCGCCGTCCTTTGCCGTCCGGGAGACGGGGAGGAAGGCCGCGCCGTATCTGACGCCGGAGACGGTGTTGGTGACGGTGTCCAAGGGCATCGAGCGGGACACCAATCTGCGGATGAGCCAGGTGCTGGCGGAGGCCACCGGCGGTGTCTGCCGGGTGGCGGCCCTGTCCGGCCCCTCTCACGCGGAGGAAGTGGGCATCCGGATGCCCACGGGCTGCGTGGCGGCCTGCGGGGACCGGGCGGCCTCCCGTTTGGTGCAGGACGCGTTTATGAATGATTACTTCCGGGTTTACACCAGCTATGATCTCATCGGCGTGGAGCTGGCGGGGGCCCTGAAAAACGTGGTGGCCCTCAGCTGCGGCATCTGCACGGGCCTGGGACTCCAGGACAACACCAAGGCGCTGCTGATGACTCGGGCCATGGCGGAGCTGACGCGCCTGGGCGAGCAGCTGGGAGGCACCCGGCGGACCTTCGGCGGCCTTGCCGGGATGGGGGACCTGATTGTGACCTGTACCTCCCTGCACTCCCGCAACAACCGGGCGGGCATTCTGATTGGCCAGGGCAAGAGCGTGCAGGAGGCCATGGAGGAGGTCGGCGCAGTGGTAGAGGGCTACTACGCCGCCGAGAGCATCCACCAGCTGAGCCGGCGGGAGGGCGTGGAGATGCCCATCTGCGACTGCGTGTATGAGGTGCTGTATCGTGGCAAGCAGGTGCGGGATGTGGTCACGGAGCTGATGACCCGGGCGAAGAAGGACGAGCTTCTGGAGACCACCTGGCTGTAACGGAGAAGCCGGGGCGGAAGCGCCGCCGGAATGCCGGAATACGAGAAAGACGCATGAGAACGTTTCGTTCTCATGCGTCTTTTGCGCCGCTGGTCCGTTCCAGCGCCCGCCGGGCGAAGGCCTCAATGGAGCAGTCCTCCACCGTCTCTCCCGGCGTGATGACCAGGTCAAAAAAGCAGCTGGGAATCTCCCGTTTGCGCAGCTCTTTTTCAATGCACAAGGAGCACCCCTGGTCGTGATTGGCCGGATGGCACCGGCAGGCGGTGTTCCGGCAGGGACAAAAATGATTCATCGGGCCTCCTCTCATGCAAAAACCCGCGCCCAAAGGGCGCGGGTGGCTGTTTGTCCAATGTCAGATCGCTCTGGTCACCTTGCCGGAACGCATACACCGGGTACAAACATACACATGGCGGGGGCTGCCATTGACGATCGCCTTGACCCGCTTCACATTGGGCTTCCAAGTACGGTTGGAGCGCCGGTGAGAGTGAGAGACCTTGATGCCAAAGGTAACGCCCTTATCGCAGAACTCGCATTTAGCCATCCGTTGCACCTCCCTGCTGCTGTGTATTCGTGTCCTCTTGCAGGCACGCTTAGTATGATAGCAGAAAACGGCGCAAAAAGCAAGAAGAATTTTCAAAAATCGAAAAGTTTTTTACAAAGACCGCCGACATCTCCCGCCGCCATTGCGGGCGGAAGGCTGGATGTGGTATAATATTACTTCCAAACTGAAAGGTCGGAAGTAATATGTGCCATGTTTTGCGGCTGCCGCTGTTTACAGCGGTGAGCAAAACGGCTTGAATCAAATTTATTATTTTCGAGTTTTAAGCTCGGAAATAATATAATCGAAACATTTGAACATCGTCCCCGATTTTCAAGGCGGGCAAGGCCCGCCAGCCCATGCACGCGGGCATGAAGTCCCCCGTCAGGCCGCTTCTTTTCAACTGTGGTGACGATAAACCATTCCGGCTGGGAAACATTCAGGACCGGCGGAACGAGAGGAGAGAGAATATGGAACAAAAGCGGACGGCGGAGCTGACCTCTGCCGGACTCCACCTTCTGGCCATGGGGCTGATGCTGTGCGACCATCTGTGGGCCATGCTGTTTCCTGCGGCGCAGTGGCTGACCTGGCTGGGGCGGATTGCCTTTCCCATCTTTGCCTTTATGGCGGTGGAGGGGTATTTCCACACCCGGAACCTGCGGCGCTATCTGCTGCGGCTGCTGGTGTGGGCGCTGCTGTCGGAGATTCCCTTTGATCTGATGTATGGGGGCAGCATGTTCTATCCATATCATCAGAATGTGATTTGGACCCTCCTGCTGGGTCTGCT
The DNA here is from genome assembly GCA_022796315.1 of Oscillibacter sp. Taxonomy (GTDB): domain Bacteria; phylum Bacillota; class Clostridia; order Oscillospirales; family Oscillospiraceae; genus Oscillibacter. Next base: position 7,729 of record JAAWIL010000019.1, read on the forward strand.
GCTGGTGGCCCTGCTGGAGAAGATCCGGGAGTTCCGGCCGCTTCTCCGGTGGATGGCCTCGGCGGGGGTGGTGGTGCTGGGGTTCTGCCTGGGCTATGCTGCCATGATTGACTACTACGGCGCCGGCGTCCTGACGGTTCTCACCTTCTACTTCTTCCGGCAGCGGAACTGGAAGAGCTTCCTGGGGCAGCTCCTCTGTCTCTACATCTTGAATGTGGAGCTGCTGGGCGGGTACTATACGGTGGTGACGGTTCTGGGGCATGAGGTGGAGGTGGTCCAGCAGGGGATGGCCCTGCTGGCGCTGCTGCCCATCTGGCTCTACCGGGGACGGCAGGGCTGCCGCAAAACCTGGTTCCAATACGCCTGCTACGCCTTCTATCCCCTGCATATGCTGATTCTGGTGCAGATTCAGCGATGGATGCTGGGATAGCCGGAAAGACCCTGGGCACGGCGGAAAAAGAAGTATAGATTCCGCGCCGGGAGTGTTGCGGAATCCGGGAGATTCATATATAATAAAGCGGACAGCGGCCGGATGGGAAAGTCCAGGTCCGGCCGGGAAGGATGCGGGCACCGCCCGATGGAAAGGCGAGGAAACAGCTATGAGCGAGCGCGGAGTTAAGATTTTAAAATTTGTCAAGGTTTTTGAGCTGGAGACGCTGCATAAGGGCGGCGGTTTTGACACGGCCAAGCTGACCATTGTGGACGTCAACCGGCCGGGCCTGCAGTTCCACAATTTTTACGACTACTTCGACCCCCACCGGCTCCAGGTCATCGGCAAGGCGGAGTATACCTACCTGAAGAGCCTGACCCCGGAACACCGCCGCAAGTGCTTTGACGATCTCTTCCTGTACGACATCCCGGCCCTGGTGATCTGTCGGGGGCTGGAGTGCTTTCCGGAGTGCCTGGAGAGCGCGCAGGAGAATGAGAAGACCCTGCTGCGGACCCAGGAGACCACGGTGGACTTCACCCGCCATACGATTGAGTATCTGAGCCGGGAGCTGGCGCCCTGCGTCACCCGCCACGGCGTGCTGCTGGATATCTACGGCGAGGGCGTGATGATCACCGGCGATTCCGGCGTGGGCAAGAGCGAGGCGGCTATTGAGCTCATCATGCGGAGCCACCGGCTGGTGGCGGACGACGCGGTGGAGCTGCGGCTGGTGTCCAACCAGCTTATCGGCACGGCGCCGGAGGTGATCCGGCACTACATCGAGCTGCGGGGCATCGGCGTGATTGATGTGCGGCAGCTCTTTGGGATGCGGGCCATCAAGGTGGAGTCCCAGCTGGACCTGGTGGTCCACTTCGAGCCCTGGGACAGCACGAAATTCTACGACCGGCTGGGAATTGAGGACCATTTCACAGAGATTCTGGAGGTTCCGGTGCCCATTGTCACCATCCCTGTGCGGCCGGGCCGGAACCTGGCCAGCATCGTGGAGGTGGCCGCCATGAACAACCGCCACCGGAAGGTGGGCTACAACGCCGCCGAGGAGCTGGCCCGCCGGGTGGACCGCCGGGCGGACCTGGGCAGCGGAAAGCTGGACTGAGCGGAGGATACTTATGAAATACTATGTAGGGATTGACGTGGGCGGCACCAACCTGAAGGCGGGCCTGGTGGACGAGGAGGGCCGCCTGCTGGCCGCGGAGAGGACCCCCCTGAACTTCCAGGGACCGGAGCAGTTCGCGGCCCTTGCGGCCCGGCTGGCCCGGTCGGCGGCGGAACAGGGCGGCGTCCGGCCGGAGGAGCTCCAGGCGGCTGGCATGGGCCTGCCCGGGGCCGTCTCCGGCGGCGAGATTGTATTTACCACCAATATTCCCATGAAACATGTGCCCATTGAGCGGCTCTTCCGTCAGCACCTGGATGTGCCGCTGTTTTTGGGCAACGACGCCGACTGCGCCGCCGTAGGAGAGTTTTTCTGCGGCGCGGGCCGGGACTGCCGGGATCTGGCGGTGATTACCCTGGGCACCGGCGTGGGCTGCGGGCTGATTCTGGACGGAAAGCTCCGGGGCGGTCCCGCCTCCAGCGAGGGCGGGCACATCACGGTGGTCCACGGCGGAGAGGACTGCAACTGCGGCCGCCGGGGCTGCTGGGAGCGCTATGCCTCCGCCACGGCCCTGATCCGCATGACCAGGGAGGCCATGGCCGCACACCCGGAGAGCCTCCTCTGTGCGCTTGCGGCGGAGGGCGGCGTGGAGGGCCGGACGGCCTTCCAGGCGGCGGAACGGGGCGACGAGACGGCCCTGGCGGTCTGCCGCGAGTACGTAACCTATCTGGCCGATGGCGTCATCAGTGTGGTCAACCTGCTGCGGCCGGAGATTGTGGCCGTTGGCGGCGGCGTGGCCGCCGCGCCGGAGCACCTGCTGCTCCAGCCCCTCCAGGAGCTGGTGGCCCGGGAGAGCTTCGCCAGCCACGGAGGGCGTGCCACGCAGATTCTGCGGGCGGAGCTGGGCAATGACGCGGGAATTCTGGGCGCGGCCCTGCTGGAAAAAGTGAGCTGAGGAGGTCGTTCCATGTCCTGGGAGACAGCGTTGGACAACTGGGTGAGGGAGTATCTGCCGGATCTGCGGGTGGCCTGTGAGGAGCCCATGAGCCGGCATACCTCCTTTCGCATTGGCGGGCCGGCCAGGAGAATGGCCTTCCCGGAGCGGGCGGAGCAGATGGTGCTGCTGCTGGAGCGGGCGCGGGAGCTGAACGCCCGGCCGCTGGTGATCGGCAACGGCACCAATCTGCTGATTCCCGATGAGGGCCTGGACCGGCTGGTGATTGTTGCGGCGGGCCTGCGGAAGCTGGAGGCCGGGTCCGAGCCCCATACCATCCTGGCGGAGGCCGGGGCCACCCTGGCCCAGGCGGCGGACTACGCCTGCGGGCTGGGCCTGACGGGTCTGGAGTTCGCCCACGGGATTCCGGGAACCGTGGGCGGCGGGCTGTGCATGAACGCCGGGGCCTATGACGGAGAGATGAAGCAGGTGGTGGAGAGCGTGTCTCTCCTCTTCCCGGGGGAGGGCGTCCGGTTCCTCAGCGGCGAAGACATGGCCTTCGGCTACCGCCGGAGCTTCCTGACGGATCACCGGGAGGCCGTGGCCCTGCGGGCCGTGTTCCGCCTGCGGCCCGGAGATCCCGAAGAGATCCGGCGGCGGATGCGGGAGCTGATGGCAAAGCGGAAGGCCAGCCAGCCCTTGGAGCTGCCCAGCGCCGGCAGCACCTTCAAGCGGCCCGAGGGACACTTCGCCGGGACGCTCATTGACCAATGCGGCCTCAAGGGACTGACGGTGGGTGGAGCCCAGGTCAGCGAGAAGCACGGGGGCTTCCTGGTGAACCGGGGCGGCGCCACCTTTGCGGACGTGACGGAGCTGATCCGCCAGGTCCAGGCCAGGGTGCTGGCGGAGACCGGGGTCCGGCTGGAGCCGGAGGTCCGGATCATCCACTCATAAGGAAGGCGTTTCATGGATATTTTGATTATCTCCGGCCTCTCCGGCGGCGGCAAGAGCAAGGCGGCCTCCTACCTGGAGGACATGGGGTTCTATATTGTGGACAATATGCCTGCCGCCATGATTCTGAAGTTCGCGGAGTTCTGTGCCGGGGGCGGCGGCCGCTATGACCGGGTGGCCCTGGTGTACGATGTGCGGACCGGGGACAGCTCCTTCGCGGAGCTGTTCACGGTGCTGGACCAGCTGAAGGGCATGGAGTGCGACTGCCGGATGCTGTTTCTGGAGGCCTCGCCGGAGGTGGTCATCCAGCGCTACAAGGAGAGCCGGCGGCGGCATCCCCTGTACGGCGGCGCCGGTTCCCTGGAGGCGGCGGTCCGCCGGGAGCGGGAGCTGATGGAGCCGGTGAAGAGCCGGGCGGATGTGGTGATTGACACCTCCCGGACCAGCAACGCCCAGCTGCGGAGCCGTCTGCTCCGGGCCTTCGGCGGCGAGACGGAGCAGGGGAGCATGACGGTGAACGTGATCTCCTTCGGCTTCAAGTACGGCCTGCCTCTGGAGGCGGACCTGGTCTTTGACGTGCGGTTCATGCCAAATCCCTTTTACATTGAGGAGCTGAGGGAGAAGACCGGCCTGGACCGGGAGGTGGCGGAGTACATCTTCGCCTTCCCTCAGACGAGGGAGTACCTCTCCCGGCTGGAGGAGCTGCTGAGCTTTTCCCTGCCCCTGTACGCGGAGGAGGGGAAGACGGCGCTGGTGATCGCGGTGGGCTGTACCGGCGGGCATCACCGGTCCGTGGCCATGTGCCACGCGCTGGCGGAATTCCTGCGGCACCGGGGAGGTCCTGTGACGGAGAGCCACCGGGACATCCAACGGGGCTGAGGACCTGGGTTCCGCCAGGACGCTGTCCGGACGGCGGACCCTTGGAAGAGGGAGTGCTATGAACGAATCTTGGATTCCCCGAGCCCGGGGCCCGCGGATCGCCGCCATCGGCGGGGGTCACGGCCTTTCCAATATGCTGCGGGGACTGAAACACTATACGGAGAACCTGTCCGCCATCGTCACGGTGGCGGACGACGGCGGCGGCAGCGGCGTGCTGCGCCAGGACCTGGGGATGCCGCCTCCCGGCGATATCCGCAACTGCCTGGAGGCCCTGGCCAACACGGAGCCCCTGATCAGCGAGCTGATGCACTACCGCTTCACAGAGGGGACCCTGGCGGGGCAGAGCTTCGGCAACCTCTTCCTGGCGGCGCTCAACGGGATCTCCCCGTCCTTTGACGCCGCGGTGGCCCGCATGAGCGAGGTTCTGGCCATCACGGGCCGGGTATTGCCGGTGACCACCGCCGACGTGCGCCTGGAGGCCTTTTTTGAGAACGGCGCCTCGGTGGTGGGGGAGTCCAAGATCTTCTACTGCAAGAAGAAGGAGGACTGCCGGATCACCCATGTGCAGCTGCTGCCCGCCCATCCCCAGGCCCTGCCGGAGGCCCTGGAGGCCATCCGGGAGGCGGACGTGCTGCTGCTGGGGCCGGGGAGCCTGTATACCAGCATCATCCCCAATCTCCTGGTGGACGGGGTGGTGGAGGCCATCCAAGCCTCCCATGCCCTGAAGATCTATGTCTGCAACGTGATGACCCAGGAGGGGGAGACGGAGGGCTGCACCGCCGCGGACCACATTCAGGCCCTCTTCCAGCACGGGGCGCCGGGTCTGTTTGACCTGTGCCTGGCCAACTCCTCGCCGGTTCCGAGGGAGGTGGCCGCCCGGTATGCCCAGGAGGGGGCGGAGCCCTTGGTGTGCGACATGGAGCGCTGCGCCGCGCTGGGCGTGGAGGTGGTGCGCCGCCCGGTGGCGGCGGTGGAGGACGGCTTTGTCCGCCACCATCCGGACGCCCTGGCGAGAGAGCTGATTTTGCTCCACGCCGAGCGCAGTGTCCGCATTGCCGGGGACCGCTTCGGCGGCCGGGACGGCGGCTATCGGATGGAGGGCCCGCGTTGAGCGGAGGAGAGAGCGCGAGATGAGAAAGAGCGAATTGCGGGAATCCCTGTTCCGGGCCTTTGCCCAGGAAGCGGAAGGGCGCTCTTTTGAGGAGCGGATGGAATGAGCCGAGCGCTGCGCGTCCACGGCGGACAGGAGCATCCCGGAGAACCAGGCGGACGGCGGGTTTATCCTCCATGTCAAGCGCATTGCCAGGGAAGTGGGGCGGCGGGCCTGACCGCCCGGGTCCTGCCGTTGGCTGCCGTGGCGGCGGGCGCTGCCAAACGTTCCGCGCTGTCCGCAAATACAGGGTTGAAACGGGGAGAACCATTCCATGTCCTTTTCCTTTGATACCAAAAATGAATTGTGCAAGCTGCCCATCCAGCGGCTCTGCTGCGCCAGGGCGGAGGCCTATGGGATTCTGCTCTACTGCAACACCTTCAGCCCCACAGAGATCCGGATCATCACGGAGAATCCCAATTTTGCCGCCCGGCTGCCCCGGCTGTTCCGGCGGGCCTTCGGGCTCCAGTTTGACCGCCTGCCGGAGGCGGACCAGTCGGGGAAGCGGATCTTCCAGATCACCGGACGGGACAAGCTGGACCACATCACCAACCTTCTGGGCTACGACCCCCGGCAGAACCCGGTGCTGCACATCAACTTCGGCCTGCTGGAGGAGGACTGCTGCCGGGCGGCCTTTCTGCGGGGCATTTTCTTTGCCGGAGGCAGCGTCACGGACCCGGCCAAGCGGTACCACCTGGAGCTGACGACCTCCCATTTGCAGGTGAGCCGGGAGCTGGAGGTGCTGCTGCGGGAGTGCGGCTATCCCCCCAAATCCCTGGCCCGCAGCGGCAGCTTCATCACCTACTTCAAGCAGAGCGACCAGATCGAGGACTTCCTCACCATGGCCGGGGCGCCGGTGGCGGCGATGCGGATCATGTCCGCCAAGCTGGAGAAGGACCTGCGCAACAGCGTAAACCGCCGCCTGAACTGCGACAGCGCCAACCTGGACAAGGCCGTGGAGGCCGCCCAGGAGCAGCTGGAGGCCATCCGGCGCCTGCGGGAGGCGGGCCTGCTGGACCGGCTGCCGGACAAGCTCCGGGAGACGGCGGCGCTCCGTCTGGAAAACCCGGAGCTGACCCTCAGCGAGCTGGCGGGGGAGTTTGACCCGCCGGTGACCAAATCCTGTCTGAATCATCGCCTGCGCAAGCTTCTGACGCTGGCAAAGGACTTAACAATGTAGAAAAAAGGAGAATTCTTATGGATCGTATGGAACAGGCCAACGCCTATCATGAGAAGGGGTTCAACTGCTGCCAGAGCGTGGTGGCGGCATTTTCCGACCTGACAGGTCTCAATGAGCAGGAGAGCTTCAACATTGCCGGCGGATTCGGCAGCGGCGCCGGAACGGGAGAGCTGTGCGGCGCCATCAGCGGCGCGGTCATGGTTTTGGGCATGGTAACCCCGGTGGACCCGGAGGACCCGGTGGGCAGCAAGCGGCGGACGGTGGCCAAGGCCAAGGAGCTGCAAAAGCGGTTTTCTGAGCGCTTCGGCGCCCTGCGGTGCCGGGAGCTGCTGCAGAACCGCTCCCCCGCCGAGGCGGAGACCAGCGCCGCCCGCCGTCTGGGGCTGACCAACCACTGCTCCATCATGGTGGCCACGGCGGTGGAGATCGTCGAGGAGATGCTGGCGGAGTAAGAACCTGTATTCATAACCGGGGGATGCCGGATAGACGAGGATTTTTCTCGTCAGACAAGGAACAGCGACGCAGTATGGCGGGAAAAAGACCGCCCAGACAGCGTTCAGCGGTTGTGAATACAGGTTCTAAAAGGCGCCGTCCCTCGCCCGGCCGGCATGTTCGATCATGAGCACAGGTTCTGATCTCAATGGGGAGGCGCAGACGCTGCGTTCGCCCCGGCCAACGACCCGGAGGCCCCGCCTCCGACTGCCAAAAAGGAGGATGCCATGTCCTTTGTCCACCTGCATGTCCATACGGAGTTCAGCCTTCTGGACGGCGCCTGCCGCATCCGGGACCTGCCGAAAACCGTGAAGGAGCTGGGCCAGACCGCCTGCGCCATTACAGACCATGGCGTCATGTACGGCGCGGTGGATTTCTACCGCGCCTGTAAGGCGGAGGGAATCAAGCCCATCATCGGCTGCGAGATCTATGTCACGCCCCAGGGCCGGCTGTACACGGATAAGGTCCATGAGTTTGACGCGGAGAGCCGGCACCTGGTGCTGCTGTGCGAGAATGAGACAGGCTACCGGAACCTCTCCTGGCTGGTCTCCATGGCCTGGACGGAGGGCTTTTACATCAAGCCGAGAGTGGACCTGGAGCTGCTGCGGCAGCACAGCGAGGGGCTGATCGCCCTGTCGGCGTGCCTGGCCGGAGAGATTCCCCGGCGGCTGCGGAACGGGGAGTATGAAAACGCCAAGAGGTACGCCCTGGAGCTCAGCGGGATCTTCGGGCCGGAGCGCTTCTATCTGGAGCTCCAGGACCACGGGATTCCCGAGCAGCGGGCAGTGAACCAGGGACTCCTCCGCCTCCACCAGGAGACGGGGCTCCCCCTGGTCTGCACCAACGACGCCCACTATCTGCAAAAGAAGGATGCCGCCGCACATGACGTGCTTTTGTGTATCCAGACGGGCAAGCAGCTGGCCGATGAGAACCGGATGCGCTATGAGCCCCAGAACTTCTACCTGCGCAGTGAGGCGGAGATGGAGGCGCTGTTCCGGGAGTACGAGGGCGCTCTGGAGAACACGGAACGGATTGCGGAGCGGTGCGGCCTGGAGTTCACCTTCGGCAAGTACCACCTGCCGGAGTTCCGGCTGCCGCCGGGCTATGACAGCTTCTCCTACCTGAAAAAGCTCTGCAGCGAGGGCTACCGGGCCCGGTACGGAGAGGACGGCAGCCACCAGGCCCAGCTGGAATATGAGCAGGACATGATCGAGAAGATGGGCTTTACGGACTACTTCCTGATCGTCTCCGACTTCGTGCGCTTTGCCAAGGACGCCGGCATCCCGGTGGGTCCGGGGCGGGGCAGCGCGGCGGGGTCCATGGTCAGCTACTGCCTGGAGATCACGGATGTGGACCCGGTGAAGTACGGCCTCTATTTCGAGCGCTTCCTGAATCCCGAGCGGGTGAGTATGCCGGATATCGACATGGACTTCGGGGATACCCGCCGGGGCGAGGTGGTGGACTACGTCCGCCGGAAGTACGGCGACGACCACGTGGCCCAGATCGTCACCTTCGGCACCATGGCCGCCCGGGGCGTCATCCGGGACGTGGGACGGGTGATGAATATTCCCTACGCCGAGGTGGACCAGATCGCAAAGCAGGTGCCCGCCGGCCCCGGCGCCCTCCACATCACCCTGGACGACGCCCTGCGCCTGAGCAAGTCCCTGCGGGAGCTCTACGAGAGCGACGAGACGGTGCGCCGCCTGATTGACACGGCCAAGTCCCTGGAGGGGATGCCCCGCCATGCCTCCACCCACGCCGCCGGCGTGGTCATCACCAAGCGGCCGGTCCATGAGTACGTGCCCCTGGCGAAAAACGACGAGTCGGTGGTCTGCCAGTATGTCATGACCATCCTGGAGGAGCTGGGGCTCCTCAAGATGGATTTTCTGGGCCTGCGGAACCTGACGGTGCTGGATGACGCGGTGAAGATGCTCCAGAAGAGCCAGCCGGACTTCCGCCTGGAGGAGATCCCGGAGGGGGACCCGGAGACCTATGAGATGCTCTCCGCGGGAAAGACCTCCGGCGTGTTCCAGATGGAGTCCACCGGCATGACCGGCGTCTGCGTCGGCCTGAAGCCTCGGAGCATTGAGGACATTACCGCCATCATTGCCCTGTACCGCCCCGGTCCTATGGACTCCATCCCCCAGTTTCTGGAGTGCGCCAGGAATCCGGAGAAGGTTCGCTACGACCACCCGCTGCTGGAGCCGATTCTCTCCAACACCTATGGCTGCATTGTCTACCAGGAGCAGGTGATCAAGATTTTCCAGGAGCTGGCGGGGTATTCCCTGGGACAGGCGGACATGGTGCGCCGGGCCATGAGCAAGAAGAAGGTCAAGGACATTGAGCGGGAGCGGGGAGCGTTCCTGCACGGCGACCCGGAGCGGAACATCACGGGCTGTCTGGCCCATGGGATCTCTGAGGAGACCGCCCAGCTGATTTATGACAAGATCTATGACTTCGCCGAGTACGCCTTCAACAAGGCCCACGCCGTGAGCTACGCCGTGGTGGCCTACCAGACGGCCTGGTTTAAGTGCCACCACGCCAAGGAGTACATGGCGGCCCTGCTGACCTCCGTGCTGGACAACTCCGACAAGGTGGCGGGATACATCAACGAGTGCCGGGAGTGCGGCATCGCCCTGCTGCCGCCGGACATCAACCGCTCCGCCGACCGATTCACCGTGGAGGAGGGGGGCATCCGCTTCGGTCTGGTGGCCATCAAGAACATCGGCCGGGGCTTCATCCAGGCGGTGATGCGGGAGCGGGAGCAGGGGGACTTCACCTCCCTGACGGATTTCTGCACGCGGATGCAGGGCAGCGACATGAACAAACGGGCGGTGGAGAATCTGATCCGGGCGGGGGCCTTTGATGTCACCGGCGCCCGGCGCTCCCAGCTGCTGCGGGTCTGCGAGACGGTGATGGATTCCATCGCCGGACAGACCCGTCAGAACCTGGAGGGGCAGATAGACTTCTTCTCCATGGGGACGGGGGGGAGCCGCCGGAGCATCCGGGAGATCCCGCTGCCGGACCTGCCGGAGTTCACGCCCCAGGAGCTGATGACCATGGAGAAGGAGACCACCGGACTCTATCTCTCCGGCCATCCCATGGACGCCTACCGGGAGGCGCTCCGGCAGCTGCAGGCCCCGGCCATCGGCGCTGTGCTGGAGGACTGCGCCCAGGAGGGAGGGCCTGTCCGCTTTGCGGACGACCAGACCATCACCCTGGCGGGGGTGGTGACCTCCAGCAAGACCAAGACCACCCGGAACAACAGCCTGATGGCCTATGTGACGCTGGAGGACGACTCCGGAGTGATGGAGCTTCTGTGCTTTTCCAGGGTGCTGGACACCTGCGGGTCCTACCTGCGGGAGAATCAGGCCATCATGGTGCGGGGCCGCCTCTCCGTCCGGGAGGACAAGCCCCCTCAGGTGCTGTGTGATTCCGCCTATCCCCTGGACAACGCGGCGCCCCTGCCTCCGCCCAGGACCGGCAAGGCGGAGAAGCTGCTGCAGGGAGAGACGCTGTTTCTGAAATTCCCCAGCCTGGACGACCCCTCCCTGCGCCACATGAAGCTGGTGTTCTCCATGTTCCCGGGCGCCACCCAGGTGAAGATGGTGATGGCGGACAGCCGCCGGGTCTTTGCCACCCAGGTGCTGCTGCACAAGGCCCTGGTCCAGGAGGCCCGGGAGACCCTGGGAGAGGGGAACGTGGTGATCCAATAGCCCCGGAACATTTGGCCGGACACGGCGGATAGGGACGCCGCGGGCGTTCTGTGCGTGCTTGGAAACAGGCGGCTGACTGGGGTCGGCCGCCTGTTTTGCGGCCTGGGGATCCTTTGCCGCCGGCCGGGGAGTCTGAACTTGCCGCAGTATAGTCACCGCAGTTGAAAAGAAGCAAATGCTTCTTTTCAACCCTGGGGCGCATAGGCGCCCCAGGGGCCGTGAAACGGCCTGACGGTGGACTTCAT
>JAAWIL010000020.1 GCA_022796315.1 Oscillibacter sp.
CTGCGTCAGAAACTCTTGAAATCCGTCAGGATTCCTGCGAGTTTCTTCCTTGCCAGGCAAAAATTTTTCTTGCCAATCTGCATACCGTCACCTATTGGTGCAGCTTCTAATATCAGATCCGGTCTCCTTTTACAAAAACCGGCAGACGCCCTGCGCGTCTGCCGGTTTTCCCACAGTCTGTGCAATTTTCCACAAATCACGCGGCCACTTTTTTCTTTTTTTCAGTGAATAATTCTTTGACAGCCGGGGCCGGCAGTGGTATATTAGCATTGTTAGTCCCGGCAAACTTTGGAGGTGCGTTACTATGACACTGGATACACTCCCCCTGGGCCAGGAGGCTGTCATCGTCGCCGTGGGCGGTGAGGGCGCGCTGCGTCTTCGCCTCTTGGACATGGGGCTGATTCCCAAAACGGCCGTTTGTGTGGAAAAGCTGGCGCCCCTGGGGGACCCCATCGAGCTGCGGGTCCGTGGCTACTCCCTGTCCCTGCGGAAAGAGGACGCCCGCAACATCACCGTGGAGGTGAGGGTATGATCTTCGCGCTGGCCGGCAACCAAAACTGCGGCAAGACCACCCTCTTCAACCAGCTCACCGGCTCCAACCAGCACGTGGGCAACTTTCCCGGCGTCACGGTGGACCAAAAGTCCGGCCTTATCCGGGGGCAGAAGGACTGCACCGTGGCGGACCTGCCCGGGATCTACTCCATCCGGCCCTATACGCCGGAGGAGATCGTCACCCGGGACTTCATCCTGAACCAGCACCCGGACGGCATCATCAACATTGTGGACGCCACAAACATCGAGCGGAATCTCTACCTGACGCTCCAGCTGATGGAGCTGCAGATCCCCATGGTGCTGGCCCTGAACATGATGGACGAGGTCTCCGCCGGAGGCGGCACCATTGACATCAAGAAGATGTCCCAGGCCCTGGGCATCCCGGTGGTGCCCATCTCCGCCGTGAAAAACCAGGGCGTGGAGGAGCTGATCCGGGTGGCCGTAGCCACGGCCCGCAGCCGCCAGGGGCCCGCCGTTTACGACTTCTGCTCCCCCGGCCCCGTGCACCGCTGCATCCACGCGGTGGTCCACCAGATCGAGGATCACGCCGAATCCGCGGGGCTCCCCGTCCGGTTCGCCGCCACCAAGCTCATTGAGGACGACGAGGACATCCGCCGCCGGCTGAAGCTGGACCAGAACGAGCTGGAGCTGGTGGAGCACAGCGTGCAGGAGATGGAGGCCGAGCACGGCATGGACCGCAACGCCGCCCTGGCGGATATGCGCTATGACTTCATCCAGCGGGTCTGCCGGGACGCCGTGGTCAAGTGCCGGGAATCCCGGGAGCGGAACCGCAGCAGGGCCATCGACCGGGTGGTGACCAACAGGTACCTGGCCCTGCCCCTCTTCTTTGGCATCATGCTGGGGATCTTCTATCTGACCTTCAACGTCTTTGGCGCCTTCCTCTCCGACCTGCTGGCGGCGGGAATCGAGGCCCTCACCGCAGCGGCGGACAGCGCTCTGGCGGCCTATGGGCTGAACCCGGTGGTCCACAGCCTGGTGATCGACGGGATCTTTGCCGGGGTAGGCAGCGTTTTGAGCTTCCTGCCTATCATCGTGGTCCTGTTCTTCTTCCTCTCCATTCTGGAGGACACCGGCTACATGGCCCGGGTGGCCTTCTTCATGGATCAGCTTCTGCGCAAGATCGGCCTCTCCGGCCGCAGCATCGTGCCCATGCTCATGGGCTTTGGCTGCTCCGTGCCCGCCATCATGTCCACCCGGACCCTGGCCTCGGAGCGGGACCGGCGGATGACCATCCTTCTGACGCCCTTTATGAGCTGTTCCGCCAAGATCCCCATCTATGGCGTATTCTCCGCCGCCTTCTTCCCCCGTTACGCCGCCCTGGTGATGATCTCTTTGTACCTCGGGGGCATCCTGGTGGGCATCCTGGCGGCCAAGGTCCTGGGGGCCACGGCCTTTCGGGGCAACCCGGTCCCCTTTGTCATGGAGCTGCCCAACTACCGCTTCCCCTCCGCCCGGAGCGTGGGGCAGCTGTGCTGGGACAAGGCCAAGGACTTCCTGACCCGCGCCTTTACCGTCATCTTCCTGGCCACCATCATCGTCTGGTTCCTCCAGACCTTTGACACCCGGCTGAACCTGGTGGACGACAGCGCCGGGAGCCTCCTGGCCGCCATGGGCGCGTGGATCGCCCCCCTCTTCGCCCCCCTGGGCTTCGGGGACTGGCGGGTCTCCACCGCCCTGATCACCGGCTTTATCGCCAAGGAGTCCGTCATCTCCACCCTGGGGGTTCTCACCGGCTCCGGCGCGGACGTCACCGCCGCCGCCCTGGGGAACCTGTTCACCCCCGTTACCGCCGCCAGCTTCCTGACCTTCACCCTGCTGTACACCCCCTGTGTGGCGGCCATCTCCGCAGTGAAGCGGGAGCTGGGCTCCGGCTGGCGGGCCGCCGGCGTGGCCCTGGGCCAGTGCGCCGTGGCGTGGATCGCCGCCCTGGCCGTGTACCGCGCTGCCCTGCTCTTATTCTAGAAGGAGGCTTTCAGATGTTGGAGCTTTTCATTCTGGCGGGCCTGGGCCTGTGGGCGTTTGAAGCCCTGCGGTCCTGCCGCCGCCATTCGGGCGGCTGTTCCGGGGACTGCGCCCGCTGTTCCCGGAGCTGTCATAATTCCTGACACGCAGCCTGTCCACCCCGCTCCCGGGGTGGACAGACTCCCGTCCCGGCTGGATTTTTGTAAATTTCGTGCGATTTGCGGCGATCCACGCTTGGAATTCCATGAATTTTCACACGCATTTCCGCATTGACTTTTCCCCTTTAAGCCGCTAAAATAAAAGGCAACCAAACAGCGGATTTCCGCGGAAAGGAGCCGGACCATGACTTGTGCCGCCATGTATGACAACCAGATGATGTCCCGCAATGCGTCCGCCTCCTGCGCGAACGCCGCTTCCTCCTGCGCTGTTATGGTCATTCTGGACGCCGTGATTCTGGCGTCCATTATTATTTTTGCGGGCCTGTCTGTCCTGGTAGTATTCCTGGTACTGGTGGCTCTGCTGTACGGCGGAAAAGTGAATGACGCACCCTGGGCGCGGGGATTCCGGTAACGGCTTGATACAGCAAAGCGGCTGCGCTCATAGGGGCGGAGCCGCTTTTTTGTATAATATCTCAAGTAAAAAGGAGAAGAACACGATGAAAAAGAAACTCTTTGCAGCTCTGATGGCCATGGTCATGGTCCTCAGCCTGGCCGCCTGCGGCGGCGGGAACAACGACGCCGGCGGCGACTCCGGCGACAGCTCCGACGGCGGCTCCGGCGGCGCCGCGTTCAAAATCGGCACCATCGGCCCCCTGACCGGCGACTACGCCATCTATGGCAAGGCCGTGGCCAACGGCGCCAAGATCGCCGTGGACGAGATCAACGCCGCCGGCGGCGACATCCGCTTTGAGTTCCAGTCCGAGGACGACATGGGCGACGGCGAGACCTCTGTCAACGCCTACAACAACCTGATGGACTGGGGCATGCAGCTCCTGGTGGGCCCCACCACCACCGGCGCCTCCATCGCCGTGGCCGCCAAGGCCTTTGAGGAGCGCACCTTCATGCTGACCCCCTCCGGCTCCTCTGTGGACATCGTCATTGACTCCAACACCGGCGCCAACCGGGACAACGTGTTCCAGGTCTGCTTCACCGACCCCAACCAGGGCACCGGCTCCGCCGACTACATCGCCGAGAACTACCCCGACGCCAAGGTGGCGGTGATCTATCAGAACGACAACGCCTACTCCCAGGGCATCCGGGACACCTTCGTGTCCGAGGCGGCGGTGAAGGGCGTGAACATCGTCGATGAGGAGACCTTCACCACCGACACCCAGACCAACTTCTCCGTGCAGCTGACCGCCGTGCAGTCCGCCGGCGCGGACCTGGTGTTCCTGCCCATCTACTACCAGCCCGCCTCCGTCATCCTGACCCAGGCCAACCAGATGGGCTATGCTCCCACCTTCTTCGGCGTGGACGGCATGGACGGCATCCTGACCATGGAGGGCTTCGATCCCGCCCTGGCCGAGGGCGTCATGCTGCTGACCCCCTTCTCCGCCGACGCCGAGGACGAGCGGACCCAGAACTTCGTCAAGACCTACCAGGCGGCCTACGGCGAGCTCCCCAACCAGTTCGCCGCTGACGCCTATGACGGCGTGTATATCGTCAAGGCTGCCCTGGAGGCCGCCGGCTGCACTTCCGACATGAGCTCCACCGATCTCTGCGAGGCCGTGACCGCCGTTATGACCTCCCTCTCTGTGGACGGCCTCACCGGCCAGGGCATGACCTGGGCCGAGGACGGCCAGGTGTCCAAGGCTCCCATGGCCGTGGTCATCCAGGACGGCGTGTACGTCACCCCCTGATTCCCCGCGCAATTCCCAGCAGACTCCGACCGGACCGCCGGGAGCTTCGGCTCCCGGCAGGACCGGCCCCTCTCTATGGCGGAAATCGCGGCAGAGCCGCGCTCTGCCGCGATTTCTGTTATGGAACAACAAAGAAAGAGGTGTTCTCTATGGAATTTCTCTCCTACCTGATCAGCGGCATCAGCCTGGGGAGCGTGTACGCCATCATCGCCCTGGGTTATACCATGGTCTACGGCATCGCCAAAATGCTGAACTTCGCCCACGGCGACGTCATCATGGTGGGCGGCTACATTTCCTTTTGCGGCATGAGCTATCTGGGCCTGCCCACGGTGCTCTCCGTCCTCCTGGCCATGGCCGTCTGCACGGTGCTGGGCGTGGTCATCGAGGGTCTTGCCTACAAGCCCCTGCGGGCCGCTCCCTCCCTGGCGGTGCTGATTACCGCCATCGGCGTCAGCTACTTCCTGCAAAACGCGGCGCTGCTGATCTGGGGGGCCTCCGGCAAGGTGTACTCCCCCGTCATCCCCGTCACCAACGCCGCCGGGGAGCCCAACGCCCTGCGGCTCTTTGGCGGCAGCCTCTCCATCTCCTACATCTCCCTGCTGACCATGGCGGCCTGCATCGTCATCATGATCGGCCTGACGTTCTTCACCAGCCGCACCAAGCTGGGCAAGGCCATGCGGGCCTGCTCCGAGGACAAGGGCGCGGCTCAGCTGATGGGCATCAACGTCAACGCCACCATCTCCACCACCTTTGCCATCGGCTCCGCCCTGGCCGCCATCGCCGGCGTGCTGCTGTGCTCCTTCAACCCCACCCTGACCCCCACCACCGGCTCCATGCCCGGCATCAAGGCCTTCACCGCCGCGGTGTTCGGGGGCATCGGGTCCATCCCCGGGGCCTTCCTGGGCGGCGTACTGCTGGGCGTCATCGAGTCCATGGCCCAGGCCTATGTCTCCACCAACCTGGCCAACTCCATCGTCTTTGCCGTGCTGATCGTGACGCTGCTGGTCAAGCCCGCCGGTCTCCTGGGCCGGTACGTGCCGGAGAAAGTGTGAGGTGACCGTGATGAAACGACTGAAAAAACATACCCGCACCGACCTGATCACCTACCTGGGCGTCGCCGCCGCTTTCCTGGCCATCAGCGCCCTGCGGAACAACGGCGCACTCAGCCGCTCCCTCACCGGCCAGCTGGTTCCCATCTGCTGCTATATGTCCATGGCCGTCTCCCTGAACTTGACGGTGGGTATCCTGGGAGAGCTGAGCCTGGGCCACGCGGGCTTCATGAGCGTGGGGGCCTTCTCCGGCATTGTCGCCGCCATGAGTCTCCAGACGGCGGTGCCCTTCGTACCCCTGCGGCTGGCCATTGCCATGGCCGTGGGCGCGGCGGCCGCCGCCATTGCCGGCGCTGTGGTGGGCATGCCCGTCCTGCGCCTGCGGGGCGACTACCTGGCCATTGTGACCCTGGCCTTCGGCGAGATCATCAAGGAGCTCATCAACTGCCTGCTGGTGGGCTATGACGCCAAGGGGCTCCACGTGGTCTTCAACCTCACCGGAGGCAAAACCGTGGAGGATCTCCGCCTGGGCGAGGGCGGCGTGGCCCTCATCAAGGGCGCTCAGGGCGCCACCGCCACCGCCACCATCGCCACCTTCACCGCCGGCTTCGTCCTGGTGATGATTACCCTGGCGGTGGTTCTGAACCTGAAGCACAGCCGGGCCGGCCGGGCCGTTATGGCCCTGCGGGACAACGCCATCGCCGCCGAGAGCATCGGCCTCAACGTCACCAAGTACAAGATGATGGCCTTTGTCACCTCCGCCGCCCTGGCCGGCGCCGCCGGCGCCCTGTACGGCCTGAACTTCTCCTCCCTCCAGGCCACCAAGTTCAACTTCAACACCTCCATCCTGATCCTGGTCTTCGTGGTGCTGGGCGGCCTCGGCAACATCTGGGGCTCCCTGATCGCCGCCGCGGCGCTGACGGTGCTGCCGGAGCTGCTGCGGGCTTTCTCCGACTACCGGATGCTGGTGTATGCCATCGTGCTGATCCTGGTGATGCTGGCCACCAACAACGCCGGTTTCACCGCGTTCCTCCGCCGGTTCCTCCGCTGGCCCGGCAGATCCACTGGAAAGGAGGCGGCATAACATGCTCTCCAAACTCGTTCCCATGCACTCCCCCAACATGCTGCCGGACCGGGACATCGACAAAAGCCCCATTCTGGAGTGCGTCAACCTGGGCATCAACTTCGGCGGCCTGGCCGCCGTGGAGGATTTCAACATCGCCGTGGGCCGCACGGAGATCTCCGCCCTCATCGGCCCCAACGGCGCGGGCAAGACCACGGTCTTCAATCTGCTGACCAAGGTCTACCAGCCCACCAAGGGGTCCATCCTCCTGGACGGCGTGGACACCCACGGCATGACCACCGCCCAGGTAAACCGGGCGGGCATCGCCCGGACCTTCCAGAACATCCGGCTCTTCAACGATTTGACGGTGGAGGAAAACATCACCGTGGCCATGGACAACCAGCTCCATTACAATATGTGGAGCGGCATCTTCCGCCTGCCCCGCTTCTGGCGGGAGGAGAAGGTGGCCCACGAGCGGGCCCTGGAGCTGCTGTCCCTGTTCAGCATGGAGGGGCTGGCAAACGTCAAGGCCGGCTCCCTGCCCTACGGCGCCCAGCGCCGTCTGGAGATCATCCGGGCCCTGGCCACGAACCCCTCCCTGCTGCTGCTGGACGAGCCCGCCGCCGGCATGAACCCCTCGGAGACAGCGGAGCTCATGGAGAACATCCGCAAGATCCGGGACACCTTCCAGATCGCGGTCCTGCTGATTGAGCACGACATGAGCCTGGTGATGAACATCTGCGAGGTGGTGGGCGTGCTGAACTTCGGCCGTATCATCGCCAAGGGGACCCCGGAGGAGATCCAGTCCAACCCGGCGGTCATCGAGGCGTACCTGGGCAAGAAGAAGGAGGCGTAACTATGGCACCGATTCTGAAAGTGGACGGCATCAACGTCTATTACGGCAGCATTCACGCCATCAAGGGCGTCTCCTTTGAGGTGAACCAGGGCGAGATCGTCACGCTGATCGGCGCCAACGGTGCCGGCAAGTCCACCACCCTGAACACCATCTCCGGCCTGCTCCGCAGCCGCACCGGCTCCGTCACCTTCCTGGACCAGGATCTGGGCAAGGTCCCCGCCCACAAGGTGGTCTCCCGGGGCCTGGCCCTGGTGCCGGAGGGCCGCCGCATCTTTTTGCAGATGACGGTACAGGAGAATCTGGAGATGGGCGCCTATACCCAGGGCGGCAAACAGCTGGAGGAGGACCTGGACCAGGTCTACCAGCAGTTCCCCCGCCTGAAGGAGCGGTACAAGCAGATCGCGGGCACTCTCTCCGGCGGCGAGCAGCAGATGCTGGCCATGGGCCGGGCCCTGATGAGCCACCCCCAGCTGCTGATGCTGGACGAACCCTCCATGGGTCTCGCCCCCATCCTGGTGGAACAGATCTTCCAGATCATCCAGAATCTCCACGAGGCCGGGTCCACGATCCTGCTGGTGGAGCAGAACGCCCAGGCGGCGCTGTCTGTGGCGGACCGGGGCTACGTGCTGGAGACGGGGCGGATTGTCACCTCCGGCACGGGAAAGGACCTGCTGGAAAGTCCCGCCATCAAGAAGGCCTACCTGGGGGGATAAGCTGGGTTTTCCCTTTTTCATGGCCGGATCTTGTGGGGGGATTGGCCCTGCCGGCTCTGCCGTCTCAGGGGGAGGTCGCAGGGAGACGGGCCGCCGAGGGCGGCGGCCCCTGCATCCCCCCTGGATTCCCGCCATTCCCTTGGAGCGCCAGCCAGACCGAGGAGCCCCGCCTCCACGGCGTTTTCCGGTGGTATGCGTTGAGCCGTTTACGGCGGCAGCCGCAAAACATGGCACCTATTCCTTCCGGCCTTTTCGTTCGGAAGGAATAAAATGCGGACGCAGACACTCCCCCAGGGGAGTGTCTCCTTGCTTTTTACCCCCCGATGTGCTATAGTCAAAGCAAACTGAGCAATCCCCAACATCATTACAATATAATATAACAATATAATTACAGGAGGCTGACTATGGGTTTTCTGGACAAATTCCGCAAAAAGCCGGCGACTTCCCCCGGCGGCTCTCCCATCTACCGCTACGAGACCCCCAAAGACCAGGGCCTTCGGGTTCCCCAGGCCTTTGGCACCTATGCCGAGGAGATCACCGCCCACTTTGAGTCCCTCTTTCCCGGCCGGGAGAGCTTCGTGTTCCACGAACTCCTCTCCGATCTGGTTCACATTGATGTAAACGTCATGCGCCCCACGGAGAAGGGCAACTTCTACGTCCTCTATACCACCGGCATGAGTGACCTGCCCATGACCCTGCCGGATGAGGTCCCGGACCCGGCGGCGTGGCAGTATGCGGAGCTGTACCTCTTCCTGCCGGGGGACTGGGACCTCGGCAAAGCCGGAGACCTGGCCCACGATATGCCGGAATCCAGCTACTGGCCCATCCGGATGATGAAATTCCTGGCCCGGTTCCCCCATGAGTACGAGACCTGGCTGGGCTGGGGCCACACCATGCCCAACGGCCCGGACTACGCCCCCCTGGCCGAGGGCACGGGATTCGGCGGCATGGTGCTGGCGCAGCCCTCCGCCATCGAGCCCCTGCAAACCCAGGACGGAACCCAGGTCAATTTCTATCTGATCGTGCCCGCATACAAGCAGGAGATTGAGTACAAGCTGAAATACGGCATGGAGGCGCTGGATCAGCTCTTTATGCAGAACAAGATGCCCCTGGCGCTGGACCCCCTGCGGCCCAACTACTGTCCGGACTTCACCGAGATCCTGGACGGGCCGGATACCCAGTGACCGCGCAAAACAAGGAGGACATTCCATGGAATACCAGAGATTTGAAACGGTGTGCGTCGTCCGCCTGGACCCCGGCGAAGACATTCCGGAGCAGCTCCGGGTCCTGGCCCTGCGGGAGAAGATCCGTCTGGCCTCGGTCCAGGGCCTGGGCGCGGTGAACGACTTCACCGTGGGCGTCTTTGACACTGCGGGCAAAACCTATCACGCCAACCGCTTCCAGGGCAGCTACGAGATCGTCTCCCTCACCGGCACCATCAACACCATGGAGGGAGCGTTCTACTGCCACCTGCACATGAGCGCCGGAGACGGCCAGGGCCGGGTCATGGGCGGGCATCTGAACCGGGCCACCGTCAGCGCCACGGCGGAGCTGGTGGTCACGATCCTGCCCGGCAGCGTGGACCGGAAATTCAGCGAGGAAATCGGATTGAACCTGCTTCACTTTGAAGCCTGCCGTCAAACCACTTGAACATCCGCAGTCTGATTTTCAGGGCGGGCTTTGCCTATGAAGTCTGCCTCAAGCGCGGCTATAACGTCCGCCAAACGAGCAGCGGGACACCGTCTTTTGACGGTGTCCCGCTTTGTTCCTCCCCGCGAGAACCCGCGCCCGCCGGGCCCTCAATAGGTGCTGATCTCCAGGCTCTCATCATCCTGGCCCTTCTCCACGGCGCGGATCTCCATGCCGTAGCTCCGGCCCGGTCCGACGGTCACCTGAACCCGCTCTCCCACCCGGCGGCCCAGCAGGGCCTGCCCCACGGGGGACTCCTTGCTGATGAGGCCCTTCAGGGCGTCCTGGCGCAGGGTGGTGACGATCCGGAGGGTCATCTCCTGCTTTGTCAGCTCATGGTAGACCGTCACCTTGTCAAACAGACCCACGGCGTCCGCCGTGTCACGCACCTCAATCACCTTGGCGGTGCGGATCATCCGCTCCAGATAGCGGATGCGGCTGTCGTTGCGGTTCTTGGCCTGCTTGGCGCACTTGTACTCGTAGTTCTCGCTGAGGTCCCCAAAGGCCCGGGCGGTCTGGACCTCCTCGATCAGCTGGGGCCGCAGGACGCGGGTGCGGTGGTCAATCTCCTCCCGCATCTTCCGAATGTCTACTTCCGTCAATTCATCATACATGGCAGTTCCTCTCCCCTGGCCATATCCGGACGCCTGCTCAGTATTTCTCCGCGAACAGCGCCGTGGACAGATACCGGTCCCCAGTATCCGGCAGCAGGGCCACAATGGTCTTCCCCCGGTTCTCCGGCCGTCCGGCCAGCTCCATAGCCGCCCAGAGCGCCGCGCCGGAGGAGATGCCCACCAGCACGCCCTCTGTCCGGCCCATCAGCCTGGCGGCGGAGAAGGCGTCCTCGTCCTCCACCGGGAGGACCTCGTCATAGACCTCCGTGTCCAGCACCTCCGGGACGAAGCCCGCGCCGATGCCCTGAATCCCGTGGCTGCCGCTGATGCCCCGGCTCAGCACCGGAGACCGGGCGGGCTCCACCGCCACCACCTGGATGCCGGGGCGTCTGCTCTTGAGGTAGGACCCCACGCCGGTGATGGTGCCGCCGGTGCCCACGCCGGCCACGAAGATGTCCACCTTCCCCTCCGTGTCCTCCCAGATCTCCGGGCCCGTGGTTGCCCTGTGGGCGGCGGCGTTGGCGGGGTTTACGAACTGGCCCGGGATGAAGCTGTTGGGGATCTCCGCCGCCAGCTCCTCCGCCTTGGCAATGGCCCCCGCCATGCCCTTGGCCCCCTCGGAGAGCACCAGCTCCGCGCCGTAGGCCTTCATCAGCTGGCGGCGCTCCACGCTCATGGTCTCCGGCATGACAATGATGATCCGGTAGCCCCTGGCGGCGGCCACAAAGGCCAGGCCGATCCCGGTGTTGCCGGAGGTGGGCTCGATGATGACCGAGCCGGCCTTCAAAATGCCCCGCGCCTCCGCGTCGTCGATCATGGCCTTGGCCACCCGGTCCTTCACGCTGCCGGCGGGATTGAAATACTCCAGCTTAGCCAGAATCCGCGCTCCCAGGTCCTGCTGCTGTTCCAAACGCGTCAGCTCCAGCAGCGGCGTCCCGCCGGTCAGCTGGTCCGCAGATTGATAGATTCTGCTCATCGTGTGTCTCCTCCTTGCCGCTCTCATAAAATCCGTCATCCCTCCGGCCGCTCTGCCGGTCGTCTGGAATCGCCGTTTTTAATTCCTACTATTTTTGTAGGTTAACGGGATTTTACACCACCGGGGACGGCCTGTCAAGAAAAACTTTCCAGCACCCGAACCGCCTTTCCTTCCCGGAACGGTCCGGTCTTTTCATCAGCATACCACACCGGCGGTTTTTTGTCCAGATTCCGGAATTTTTCCGACACAAAGTAACAGCTCTCCCAATTTTTTTCGCATCAGAAAAGTTTTTTGCTACAAGAGCGAAGAATTTTCTATCGTTTTTCCCGTCCACACACGATACAATAAGCGGGAAGTTCCGGAGACGCCGCCGAGGCGGCGGACCTCCGAGCTCCATCACAGAGAGTCACAAAATTGAAGGAGGAACTCAGATGAAGAAGATTCTTGCAATGATCCTTGCTCTTGTCATGTGCCTGTCCCTGGCCGCCTGCGGCGGCGGCGATGACGCCCCCCCTGCCGACGGCGATGACGGCGAAGGCGACGCTCCCCCCGCCAGCGAGCTGAACGTGGGCGTGTTCTACTACACCTTTGCCGACGCTTACATCACCACCGTCCGCACCGCCATGGGCGACAAGCTCAACGCCGCCGGCATCACCTTCCAGGACTATGACGGCGCCAACAACCAGGCCACCCAGCTGGACCAGATCAACACCGCCATCACCAACGGCGCCAACATGCTGATCGTGAACATCGTGGAGACCTCTTCTCCCGACGCCGCCCAGCAGGCCTGCGACGCCGCCAAGAACGCCGGCATCCCCATCGTGTTCTTCAACCGCGAGGTGGCCAACGAGGTGGTCAACAGCTATGAGAACTGCGCTTTCGTGGGCACCGACGCCCCCGAGGCCGGCCACATGCAGGGCGAGATGATCGGCGACTTCCTGCTGGCCAACTATGAGGCCACCGACCTCAACGGCGACGGCACCATCTCCTATGTCATGTTCAAGGGCCAGGAGGGCAACGCCGAGGCCGAGTACCGCACCCAGTTCGCTGTGGAGGACGCCAACCTCAAGCTGACCGAGGCCGGCAAGCCCGAGCTGTCCTTCTACAACGCCGGCAACGCCGACAAGTACCTGGTGGACCAGGCCGGCGCGTGGTCCTCTCAGGCCGCCACCGACTACATGACCACCATCCTGGCCGAGTACTCCGAGGCCAACGGCAACATGGTGGAGCTGATCATCGCCAACAACGACGGCATGGCCGAGGGCGCCGTGGCCGCTCTGCAGGCCGCCGGCTACAACCTGGGCAACGACGAGGACGGCAACCCCACCTCCACCGTGATCCCCGTCTACGGCGTGGACGCCATGGACTCCGCCGTGCAGAAGATTGAGAACGGCCAGATGACCGGTACCGTCAAGCAGGACGGCGACGGCATGGCTGAGACCATCGTCTCCCTGGTGAAGAACATCAGCGACGGCGCCGCGCTCATGGACAACACCTCCAGCCTGAACGTGGACTCCGGCGTGGCAAAGATCCGTGTGCCTTACGCCAAGGTCACTGCCTGATCCCGGGC
This sequence comes from Oscillibacter sp., assembly GCA_022796315.1. Lineage (GTDB taxonomy): Bacteria > Bacillota > Clostridia > Oscillospirales > Oscillospiraceae > Oscillibacter. The sequence goes on from JAAWIL010000020.1 coordinate 12,924, forward strand.
AACGTCCGCCCCAAACTGAGGAAACAACGGAGCGGGGCTGTCGCATCGACAGCCCCGCGCTTTCCTTTGGAGCCTCTGCCTGGACCGCCTCCCCCCTTGGGAGGGGGCCGAGGCAGGAGTCCCAAAACGAGCAAAGGAGGAGAATACTATGGATCAGCCGGCATTGCTGGAAATGCGAGGCATCACCAAGGAATTTCCCGGCGTCAAAGCGCTGGACGGCGTCAACCTCACCGTACGGCCCGGCACCGTCCACGCGCTGATGGGAGAGAACGGCGCGGGAAAGTCCACGCTGATGAAGTGCCTGTTCGGCATCTACGCCAAGGACAGCGGCACCATCACCCTGGAGGGCAAGGAGATCAGCTTCAAGAACTCCAAGGAGGCCCTGGAGAACGGCGTGGCTATGGTACACCAGGAGCTGAACCAGGCCCTGACCCGCAGCGTCACGGACAACCTGTGGCTGGGCCGCTACCCGAAGGTGGGCGGCATCATGGTCAGCGAGGGAACCATGCGCAAACGCACCAGGGAGATCTTTGAGGAGCTGGAGGTCCATGTGGACCCCAAGGCCATCATGTCCACCCTGCCTGTCTCCCAGCGGCAGATGGTGGAGATCGCCAAGGCCGTCAGCTACGACGCCAAAATCATCGTCTTTGACGAGCCCACCTCCTCTTTGACCGAGGTGGAGGTGGAGCACCTCTTCCGCATCATCAACATGCTGCGCAGCAAGGGCTGCGGCATCATCTACATCAGCCATAAGATGGAGGAGATCCTCCGGATCAGCGACGATGTGACCATCATGCGGGACGGCCAGTGGGTCGCCACCCGCCCCGCCAAGGAACTCACCATGGACGAGATCATCCGCCTCATGGTGGGCCGGGAGCTGACCAACCGCTTCCCCCCCAAGGACAACGTCCCCGGCGAGGTCATCCTGGAGGTGGAGCATCTCTCCGGCAAGTACACCCGGCTGAAGGACGCCTCCTTCCGGCTGCAAAAGGGCGAGATCCTGGGCATCGCGGGCCTGGACGGCTCCGGCCGCACGGAGGTGCTGGAGAACCTCTTCGGCGCCATGACCCGGGGCGGCGGCACCATCCGGCTCCACGGCCGGGAGATCCAGAACCGAACCCCCCGGGAGTCCATCAAAAACGGCTTCGCCCTGCTGACGGAGGAGCGCCGGGCCACCGGCATTTTCGGCATCCGGGACATCCTGGACAACACGGTGATCTCCAACCTGAAGAGCTACCTCGTGGGGGGCATCTGCCTCAGTGACAAGAAGATGCAGGAGGACACCGCCTGGTCCATTCAGGCCATGCGCATCAAGACCCCCAGCCAAAAGACCCAGATCCGCTCCCTCTCCGGCGGCAACCAGCAGAAGGTCATCATCGGCCGCTGGCTGTTGACTAAGCCGGAGGTGCTGCTGCTGGATGAGCCCACCCGGGGCATTGACGTGGGCGCGAAATACGAGATCTACCAGCTGATCATCAACCTGGCCAAGGAGAACAAGGGCGTCATCATGGTCTCCTCGGAGATGCCGGAGCTGCTGGGCGTGTGCGACCGGATTCTGGTCATGTCCGGCGGCCAGCTGGCCGGCGAGGTAGACGCGAAGACCACCAGCCAGGAGGAGATCCTCACGCTGGCGGCGAAATATGTGTAATGACGGAGAGGAGCGAACACAACATGAGTAAGGAATCCAAAGCCCTGGAAAAGCAGGCCTGGACCAGCCAGCGGGTCCTGGATCTGATTTTGAACAACGCGCTGATTATCATCATGGCCGTCGCGGTGGTCTACATCGCCTTCAAGAATCCCAACTTCATCAAACCCGCGTCCCTCATCAACATCCTGTCCCAGACCTGCGCCTACCTGCCGGTGGCCCTGGGCGTGGGCGGGTGCATTGTGCTGACCGGCACGGACCTGTCCGCCGGCCGCATCGTGGGCCTGACGGCCTGCCTCTCCGCCTCCCTGCTCCAGGCCGTGGACGCCGCCTCCAAGATGTGGACCAGCATCACGCCGCCGCCGGTTCTCCTGGTGCTGGCGCTGGCCATGGTCCTGGGCGCGCTGATCGGGGCCTTCAACGGCTTCTTCGTGGCCAAGTTCAAGCTGCACCCCTTCATCGTCACCCTGGCCACCCAGCTGATCGTCTACACCGCCCTGCTGCTCTACGTCAAGGCCGGCAACAACAACGGCATGGCCATCTCCGGCCTGGACAAGTCCTACAGCGGCTTCATCACCGGCTCTCTGCCCTTTGCCAAGATCGCCGGCACCCCCATCCCCAACTATGTGTGGATCGCGGTGGTATGCACCGCCCTCATGTGGTTCATCTGGAACAAGACCACCTTCGGCAAGAACATGTTCGCTCTGGGCGCCAACGAGGAAGCCGCCCGGGTCTCCGGCGTCAACGTCTTCGCCACCACCATCATGGTCTTTGCCCTGGCCGGCGCCATGTACGCCGTCACCGGCTTCATTGAGGGCGCCCGCGTGGCCTCCAACACCGCCAACACCGGCCTGAACTACGAGGCCGACGCCATCGCGGCCTGCGTCATCGGCGGCGTCAGCTTTGTGGGCGGCATCGGCAAGATCCGCGGCATTGTGATCGGCGTGTTGATGCTGCGCCTGATCTTCGTGGGACTGAACATGGTCAACGTGCCCCAGGACCTCATCTACCTGGTCAAGGGCGCCATCATCCTGTTCGCCTGCGCTCTGGATATGAGAAAGTATCTGGTCAAGAAGTAATGGAACCATCTGGCCCTCCCTCCTTGAGAGGCGGAGCTGGGAGAGGGTGCGTACAGCCTGTGCGCGCCCTCTTGATTTTTAGAAAATTTGTGGCATACTGAAAGGAGATGAGGAGGCATGCAGATGGAACTGTACCGGGTCCTGCTGGCGGACGACGAGGAGGATATCCGGGTGGGAATCAGCCGGAAGATGGACTGGGAGGGTCTGGGCTTCACCCTGGTGGGCGAGGCCGCCAACGGCCAGGACGCCCTGGAGCTGGCGGAGTCCCTGCGGCCGGACGTGGTTCTTACGGACATCAAAATGCCCTTTCTGGACGGGCTGACTCTGTGCCGCCGCCTGACAGAGCTGCTGCCCGCCTCCAAGTTCGTGGTCTTCTCCGGCTTTGACGACTTTGAATACGCCAAGCAGGCCATCCAGATGAATGTATCCGAGTACATTCTCAAGCCCATCAACGCCTCGGAGCTCACCGCCGTACTGCGAAAGCTCCGGGCGGAGCTGGACCGGGAGCGGACGGAGCGGCAGAACGTGGAGTCCCTCCGGCGCCAGTACGAGGAGAGCCTGCCGGTCCTGCGGGAACTGTTTTTCAGCCGCCTCCTGGACGGCCGGGTTCCGCCGGGGGAGGAGGCCGCCCAGGCCCTGCGCCTTGGCATCGACCTCTCCGGCGGGACCTGGGCGGCGGCCCTGGCCCACATCGGTGGGGAGTGCCGGGACGCCATGGCCCCCCTGTCCGTTCTGCGGCTGCTGGAAGAGCAGCTGCCCCACTGCCGCGTCTTCCTCTACAACGACGCCGCAGCGCTGATCGCCCCCCTGGGGCAGAACTTCTCCATCTATGCCCTGATCCAGGCCCTGGACCGGGTCTGCTCCCTGGCGGAGTCCTACCTGGGGCTGACGCTGACCATCGGCGTGGGCGCCCCCTGCGGCCAGCCGGCGGGACTGGCCCGGTCCGCCGCCGGAGCCCGGTCCGCCCTGGACTACCGGGCCTTCGTGGGCCGGGGCCGGGCCATCTATATCGGCGATCTGGAGCCGGACAGCGGGGGCCGCCTGACCTTTGACGAGGCCGGCGAGCGGGCCCTCTCCTCCGCCGTGATGCTGGGGACCGAGGCCGAGGTCCGGGCGGCGGCGGAGGCCTTGACGGAGAAGGTCCGCAGCGCCGCTCCCTCGCCGGGGCAGTACAACCTCTTCTTTTTGGAGGTGCTGACCTGCCTCCTGAAGCTGACCCGCCGGGCGGACCTCCCCTTGGAGGACGTGTTTGGCGAGCACTTCACCGGGGCCCTCCAGGCCACGGACTTCCCCTCTGTGGAGGCCATGGGCCAGTGGTGCCTGGAGCGGTGCCTGCGGATTCAGGCGCTGATTCACCGCCAGCGGACGGACTCCGCCGGGCGCACGGTGGAGCTGGCCAAGGACTTCATCCACCAGAACTATGGGGACAGCGGCCTCTCCGTGGAGCGCCTGTGCGCCTATCTCCACCTCAGCCCCGCCTACTTCTCCACCCTCTTCAAGCGGGAGACCGGCATGAGCTTCACCGCTTACGTCACCGTGGAGCGCATGGAGGCCGCCGCCGAGGCCCTGCGGAGCACGGAGGACAAGACCTACCTCATCGCCCGCCGCTGCGGGTATGAGGACCCCAACTACTTCAGCTATGTCTTCAAGCGGCACTTCGGCGTAACGCCCACCAAATTCCGCGCCGGATAGCGCCGCCTGAACCGGGGCCTGTTTGCATAAACCAAATACGCGGATTCTTGAGCAAGCCGGTATGTAAGGTCTCATTCCATCGGAAAATCAGAATTTGGGCGGAACCTCCGTATTGCTTTTGCGTCTATATAGATATCTACGTTTAGGGAGGTCATATGTCATGAAAAAACACTTGCTGCGAATTTTAACACTGAGTTTTCTTTTGACACTTTCCGCCTGCGGAACGTCCAGCTCAAACTCTATTTCTGACAGCCTGATTTCTGCTTCTATTGCTGATTCTGTAACTGAGGTTAAAATCACGCACATAGTCAGCGGCGCCGAATCGCAATGGGCCGCAGATCGTGATGAGTGGGAAGCTTTGAAAACCTGGATTTCAGGATTGAATGGCAGAATGGTTCAGTTTGAAACGGGGAACTCTCCCGGTGACGAGTCTGGCGGCGAAGTATACCGCTTTGACATGATCGGTGCAGACCATCCGGGCTTTTCTTACGTCATCAACGGGCCGGACCGGTGCTATCTTCTGATGGATGGAACTTGGTATTCGGTTTCCAATCCCTCTAATCCGCCCGTGACAGAACCTCAATGGGAGACACTGACCATTGAAACGGTTAAAGAGTTGGCGAAAAAGGGCGATGCCCTGTCATGGAGCGATTTTGAACCATATCGCCATACAGACATCGGTTCCGGACTGTCTGTTTACTTCTATGATATCGACGAAACCTATTGCCTTGTGATTGGCGGCGGAGATACCCAAGACGCTCCCCTGTATATCCGGTTGGCCTTGAAACCATACGACCATGAGTTTTTAGATGAAACGGCATATATAGAACTGCGAACCGAACCGGTGGATGATTTTATAAACAGGCAGCAGCCTTAGAAGCTGTACCAATAGGCGCCGGCACGCATCTTGACGGAAAATTTTTCGTCTGGCTGCGTCAGAAACTCTTGAAATCCGTCAGAATTCCTGCGGAAAATTTCCTTGTCCGGCGGAAAAAATCCTTGTCCATCCGACATTCCCCAGTTATGAATACAGGTTCTAAGAGCCTGTTTAATATCTCGACGTGTATGGATTGGCGAGTGGATTTTTTGCCCTGCAAGGCAAAAATCCGCAGGCATCCTGACG
>JAAWIL010000021.1 GCA_022796315.1 Oscillibacter sp.
ACGGATGGCAAGGATTTTTAACGCAGTCAGGGCGGAAAATACGCCGCCAAGACATGCGCGGGGAGATTTTAAACAGGCTCTCAGGCCGCTTCGCGGCCCACACATTCCCCATACGGTGAAGCGGCTCCCCGGAATTTCCGTGGAGCCGCTCTCTCTGCCTCAAAACAGCCCGCTGAGGAACAGATACCACAGCGGAATACTGACCGTGGAGAGCATCGTGCTCACCGCCACCACCAGAGATCCCGTCTCCGCGTCGCAGCGGTACCGGGCCGCCAGCACCGCCGTCATACTGGCCGCCGGCATTCCGGATATCAGGGTACAGGTGGCCGTCACCAGATAGGGCGCCTGCATCAGCCGGCACATGGCGAACACCAAGGCGGGAATCCCCACCAGCCGCACGCCGCAGAAGGCCCACACGTCCCCCCGAAACAGCTGCCGCAGATCCGTCTCCGCCAGGACCACGCCGATCAGCAGCATGGAGAGGGCCATCAGGCAGTCGCTGACGTACTGGAGCGTCTGGCTCAGGAATCCCGGCAGGGTCAGGCCCGACAGCATGACGGCCAGCCCCAGCACCGCCGCTGCCATGCACGGATGCCGGAGCAGCCGCTTGACGGAGGTTTTCCAGTCGGACTTCACCCCGGTGTACAAGGACAGCCCGTAGCTCCAGCAGAACATCCGCACAAAGATCATATACATGGACAGCTGCAGCACTCCCCCGGCGCCCAGCAGACTCTGGATGACGGGCATCCCGATAAAGAGCGCGTTGGAGTTGACCAGGCCATAGCGGAAAACCCGCTCCATCTGCTCCGGTTTCCGGCCGTAGAGCAGCCTGCCCAGAAGGGCCGTCACCACCATCACCGCCACGCTGACGGCAATGGTCAGCAGCGACGCCCGCAGCGTCTCCCAATCCGCCTCTCCGAGGAAGGAGAGAAAGATGTTGCAGGGCAGGACCAGGTCCATCATCAGGTCGGTCAGGCAGTCCTGGCCCGCACCGGTGATGACGCCCCTTCTATGCAGGACCACCCCAGCAGCCGCCAGCAGTACCATCACCAGCTCCAGCCGCATCAGATTGATTACCACACCCACTCACCGCCTCTCCGGCCTCTAAGGCCGGGATTGTTGGAAGGGGGCCGCTGTTCCAATGGAACAGCGGCCCTTTTTGCATGGCCGATGCCTCTCCGGATTACAGGAAGGGCACGAAGCTCATGAACAGCTCGCGCTGGTTCTTCAGGTTGTCAATGGTCTCCTCCACGTTCAGCACAAAGGGATTCTGGAGGCAGTAGTCGTTGACCATGGTCTTCCACTCGTCGGTGCTGGTGGCCTCCAGAATGGCGGCGTTCAGGGCCTCAACGATGTTGGCGGGGGTCCCCTTGGGGGCCAGCACCACGTACTCCGTGTCGATCTGCAGCTCGGGGATGGTCTCGCTGGCGGCCTTCTGGTCGGGCAGCAGGTCAGGCGCCTTGGACAGGCAGGTACACAGGCTCTTCAGCTGGCCGTTTTCAATGTAGTCGGCCGCGGTGGAGTAGGGCAGGGACGTGGCGTCCACCTCGCCGCCCAGCAGGGCGGTCAGACGGGCCGCGCCGTCGCCGGCGTCAATGATGTTGAACTGCGCGCCGCCCAGGTTCGTCAGGACGCAGGCCTGGATGTACACACCGCCGCCGGTGGAGATGCCGTAGCGGATCTGGCCGGGGTTGGCGTTGGAGGCGTCCAGCAGGCTCTGGAGATCGTCATAGGGGGCGTCGGCGGGGACGACGATGTTCTCGCCGGACTGGATGCCGTACACGGCCACAGGCTCAAAGGCGTCATAGCCGAAGTCCACCATGCCGGTGGCCTCGTTGCCGTTGAGGGCGGCGGTGTTGGTGGCGATCAGGGTGTAGCCGTCGGTCTCGCCGTCCTTGTACTGCTGCATGCAGGTGGCGCCGTTGGAGCCGGTGACATTGGTCACCACCACGGACACGCCCAGAATCTTCTCCAGGGCGGTGGCCAGCTGGCGGCCCATGTAGTCGGTGTCGCCGCCGGCGCCGTGGGTCATGTAGATGTTGATGGTCTTCTCGGGAGTCCAGGCCTCGCCGGTGTCGCCGGTGTCGCCGGTGTCGCCGGTGCCGTCGGTGCCGTCGGTCTGGGGGGCGTCGGTATCGTCCGGAGTTTGCTGATCGCTGCCGCCGCCGCAGCCGGTGGCCAGGCTGAGCAGCATCATGCAGGCCAGGAGCAGAGATAAAAATCTTTTCATGTCGTCTCGTCCTTTCTTGTTTTGGTTGGTAGGTTTTTATTCATCGCCGCCGCCAGCCGCCTGGCTCAGCTCCGCCAGCTCCCGCTCCTGGGCGCGCTTGGCGTCCTTGAGGTTGGCGCGGACGGAGAAGATCACCACGAAGATGGTGGCAACGATCAATACGCAGAAAATGGGGTGGCCGATGAAGGAGTCGCTGGAGGCCAGCTGGGACACCCGGCGGAGGTTCTGCTCAAAGGTGGGTCCCAGGATGAAGCCCAGAATCATGGGCACCGTGGGGATCTTGGCCTTAATCATCAGGTAGCTCATCAGGCCGAAGCCCACCATGCAGTAGGTGTCAAAGAGGGCGTTGGCGTTTCCGATGGCGCCGATGGCGCAGAGCACCACCACCACGGGCAGCAGGTAGTTCTTGGGTACCTTCAGCACGGAGATGAAGAACCGCATTCCCAGCAGCATGAACAGCATCATAAAGATGGCGGAGAGGACCATGGCGAAGAAGATGGCATAGACCACCACGCCGTTCTTCTCATAGATCAGGGGACCGGGGGCCACATTGTGGACCTGCAGGCCGCCCAGCAGCATGGCCGTGGCCGCGTCGCCGGGGATGCCCAGGGACAGCAGGGGGATCATGGCGCCGCCGATGGTGCCGTTGTTGGCGGTCTCGGAGGCCACCACGCCGTCCATAATGCCGGTGCCGTAGAGCTCCCGGCGCTTGGAGGTGTTCTTGGACACCGTATAGGAGATCATGCAGCTGACGCCGCCGCCGATGCCCGGCAGAATGCCGATGCCCACGCCGATGATCGCGGAGACCGCGGCGTTGCGGATCTGCCCGATGAACTCCTTAAAGGTGAAGCCCACGCCCTTGATTTTCACATTGCTGCGGATGGTAAAGTCCTGCTTCTGCCGCACGGACTCGGCATAGGCCATGACCTCGGAGATGGCGAAGAGGCCGATCAGCAGCACCACCAGGGCAAAGCCGTTGTTCAGCTGGTACATGTTGAAGGTGAACCGGGGCCGGGAGTCGATGGGGGCCAGGCCCACGGTGGCCAGCAGCGCGCCCAGCACGGCGCTGATGAGGCCCTTGGGCATGTCGTGGCCCGTGAGGGCAATGACCATGGACAGGGAGAACAGCGCCAGGGCGCAGTATTCATAGGCCTGGAACTTCAGGGCGAAGTCGCACAGGACCGGGGCCAGGATCACCAGCAGGCCGATGCCGATGATGGTTCCCAGGAAGGAGAACACCACGCCGGTGCCCAGCGCCTTGCCGGCCTCGCCCTTGTCCGCCAGGGGCTTGCCGTCAAAGCAGGTGGCCACGGAGGAGGGCGTTCCGGGGATGTTCAGCAAAATCGCGGAAATCAGACCGCCGGAGATGCCGCCGATATACAGGGCCATCAGCATGGAGATGCCCTCGGAGGCGGTCATGGAATAGGTGACCGGCAGGAACATGACAATGGCCATGGTGGCGGTCAGGCCGGGAATGGAGCCGAAAATGATGCCCACAGCCACACCGATGGCCACGAGAACCACTGTCATCGGCTGCAGGACCTGCATCAAGCCTTCTAAAATCATACAGACGCTCCCTCCTTACAGGCCGAATACGCTCAGGATGCCGATGGGCAGCAGCACATTCAGCATATAGCGGAAGATGTAGAACAGCACGCAGCCGGTGATCACCGCAGTCACCAGGGCCGGCACGATGTTCTTCTTCCACTTCTCCCGGGGTGTGAGGATCAGGATCTGCACGAAGACATACAGAACGGTCATCGGCGCAAAGCCCACCACGCCCATCAGCGCCACATAGATGGTCAGGGACAGGAAGCTGGCTGCCACCTCCCGCTTTTCCATCAGGGCGTCCCGGAAGGAGGTCTTCTCCACCTTGCCGCCCTCCTCCAGGAACTTCTTGCGCTTGCGCAGTCCGCGGACGACGATCCACAGGCTCAGCAGCAACAGAACCGAGCCCCAGAGCGTAGGAATGAAGTGGTTGGTCAGCGGAGTGGCGCCCATGCCGTCAAAGGTCTGGATCTGGGGAATCATCGCCAGGTAACCGATGGAAAAAAGGGCCAGCACAATGCCGGGGATGATGTCCAGCCGATACTGCTTGTTTTTCAATGCGTCTCTCTCCTTTTCGTTTTATTCTGCTCCCTCCGGGCTCAGTTCATAAAATCCAGCAGGGTTCCATCCTCGTCGAACCGCAGGGGGCGGGGCTCCTCCAGAATCTCCAGGTCCTTCCGTCCGCGGATCTCCTCCGCCAGGGCCTCGGAGACGATGATGGTCTCCAGAGACAGGGTATTCTTGATGTACACCAGGCGAATCCGGTCCCGGTCCACCTGCGTCAGGGTCTTCACCGCCGTCTGCAGCGCCAGCTTGTCGTCCTCCAGAATCATGGGGATCTTGCCCACATTCAGCACGGTGGAAGTAATCATGTTGAAATAGGTGGCGTTGGTGTCCAGCTTCTCAAAGGCCCGCTTGGTGGTCACGTCCGCCTTCCCCAGGCCGATGTAGCTGCCGTGGCTCTCCTCGGAGAGGTCCAGCACCACCGTGTGCTGTTTTCGGATGCCGCCGGTGGCAAAGGGCGTGCCGAAGGTTCCGGTCACATTGGGGTCCATGCCGCTGCCGGAGAAGTTCTTGCCGATCTCCCGCACCACCAGGACATCCGTCTCCGGCACCAGAATGCGGGGCAGACGGCTCTTGGCGTACTCCAGCAGCTCCGGCTCCCGGTCAAAGATCTCCTCCGCCGGGATCACCTCAATGCGGCAGGTCTCGTCAAACTCGTTTTCAATGGGGGCCACGCCGAAAATCACGTTGCAGTGGTCAAACACCACCTTCGCGTACTCCGGCAGCCGCTCTCCCATCCTGCCAAAGCCCTCCCGGTGGAGGGAGTCCGCCCCGGCCCGCTTGCCCATGCCGATGGCCATCATCTTAATGAGCCCGGACTCATAGGGGCCCCGGAAGGCGGTGTGGGCCTTGATGCGGCCCACCACGATCACGGCGTCCGCCGACTGGGCAAATTTGTCCACCCGGACCTCGTCCCCGTTGGAGATCTCCCCCACCCGGACCGTCTCCATGCTGGAGAAAATCGGGCAGCCGCAGAACGCCTCCGTGATGCCGTAGCTCTCCAGGATCTGGCGCTGCCCCTCGTCCGTGGCGCCGCCGTGGCTGCCCATGGCGGGAATGATCCATGGCTCCCCGCCCTGGGCCCGCACGAAGGCGGCCAGCTCCCGCAGGATCACCGGCATGTTGCGGATCTGCCGGCTGGAGCCGGTCAGCACCACCCGCATCCCCGGCTTGATCCGCTCCTTCAGATCCTGCCGGTCCAGCTTCTCCCGCAGATAGGACACCACGTCCTCAATGCCGTCCCGCCGGAAGATCTGGCGAACCATGCACACCCTGGGCAGCGGCGTGTTCTTCAGCACCGCCCGCAGGCCGGATTGTTCTTTCAATTCCATAGGCCTCTCTCCTCTCTCACGTCCGGCGGCCCAGCCGCATCAGCTGCGTCAGGCGGATCGCCTGGTCCAGCTCCGGAAGCGGGTTGTCCTCCAGCGTCCGCTCATGGACTGTCATCAGCGGGTTGATCCGAAAGCCCAGAAACCGCCCCCGCAGCAGCAGCGTCAGCGTCTCGCCGCCGGCCCGCAGGTACAGGCTCCCCGGCACAAACGCGTCCAGCTGCTCTATCAGCTCCAGCTGCGCCCGGGGCAGGTCCAGCCCCTCCCGGCTGCCCGCGTCCACGGACAGCGGCGCAAAGGCGCTCCCCGGCCAGGTCAGCTGGAGGAACACGCCGCTGAACATGGCGTTCCGCTTCCCCTCCACGAAGGGAAAGGTCACGTCCGCCAGCTCCGCCTCAAGGGCGCCCATCCGGCCGGTGAGATGCTCCCGGCTCATGAAGGCCTCCGCGCTCCCGAAGGGGAACGCCGCCTGCACCCGGTCCGCCGGAACGCCGCCCCGGGGCTCATAGCGCACATCCGTCAGCTGGCGGCACACGCCGCGGCAGAGGATCTCCCGCCGCAGGCTGGTCAGATACCGCTGGCGGACGGGCCGGACCAGCACCAGGTAGGCCGCCGCGCAGACCGCCGCCAGAAGAAATCCGGCCGCCCCGGCGCCATCGCGCAGAAAGATCCACACACCCAGTCCCAGCAGCGCCAGGAAATAGACCAGATTGATCAGGAGCATCCGCACTCTCTGTTGGCGCAGGCTCCGCAGGGCCTCTTCCATTCCTTACCCCTCAGCCCAATCCTTACCGGCCCACTTGGGGTGGTCGTACACCGCCTTGTCGGCCACATAGGGCCACTTCTTCCCCTCCAGGACCGCCAGACAGCCGTGAACGCACATCTGGGCCATTTTGATGACGGCCTCCCGGGTCTGGGCGGCGCTGTGGGGGCTGACAATCACGTTGGGGCAGCTGAGGATCTCGTCGTCCGTGTGGGTGGGCTCGTTCCAGAACACGTCCAGGCCCGCCCCGGCGATGCTGCCGCTCTTGAGGGCGGCGCACAGGTCCGGCTCGTTGACCAGCTCGCCCCGGCCGCAGTTGATGAGCAGCGCCGTGGGCTTCATGGCGTCCAGCTCCGCCTTGGCGATGGTGTTGTTGGTAACGCCCTCGATGAGGGGCATCTGCACCACAACCACGTCCGCTCTCCGCAGGGCCTCGAACTTGTCGTCCACCTTCTCCACGCCCAGCTCCGCCATCTGTTCCCTGCTCAAAAATCCGTCGTAGCCGATGACCTTCATGTCCAGGCCCAGGCACAGCCGGGCGACCAGCCTGCCGATGGTGCCCAGGCCGATGAGCAGGCAGGTCTTCTCCTCCACCTCAAAGGCCTTCTTGGCGTCCCGGATCTTCCAGTTGCCCTTGCGCTGCTCCACGTCGGACTCCACCAGGTTCTTGGACAGCGCCAGCATCAGGGCCACCACGTGCTCGGCCACGCTGCGGTTGTTGGCCCCCGGGGTGATGACCACCGGGATGCCCAGCTTCGTGGCCGCCTCCACATCGACGCTGTCATAGCCGATGCCGGTGCGCCCGATGACCTGGAGCTTCTCACTGCTGCGCATGGTCTCCTCGTCCACGGCGCCCTTGTCGGCCACCCGGACAATGAAGGCGTCCGTGTCCTTCAGCTGATCGAGATAGTTGTGGGGATGCGCGTCATGCGCAACGAAAATCTCCGCCTTTCCCTCCAGAAGCGCCATGCCCTCGGGGCAGATGGCCTCTGTCATGGTAACCTTCATAAATCGGCTCCCCCTTTTCCAAAAGTCCGGCTTATCGTCACCGCAGTTGAAAAGAAGCAGCTGCTTCTTTTCAGCCCTGGGACGCATAGGCGCCCCAGGGGCCGCGAAACGGCCTGACGGTGGTCTTCATAGACAAAACGCGGCTCATTGATGTGCCGGCGGGCTTTGCCCGCCTTGAAAACCGGAATCCCGGTTTTCATGTGTTTTGAGAACACCCTTCCGCCTTGGCGCCCGCCATGCGGATGCCGTAGTCCATGGCGTTGATGAGGCTGAGCTCGTTGGCGTGGCCGTCGCCGGCGTGGCCAAAGCCCGTTCCGTGGTCCACGCTGGCCCGGATGATGGGCAGGCCCAGGGTGACGTTGACGCCGGCCACCGCGTCCCAGTGGCCCTCCGCCTTATTGTACACAAAGCCCTTGACCTTCAGGGGGATGTGCCCCTGGTCGTGGTACATGACGACGACGATGTCATACCAGCCGCCCAGCGCCTTGGAGAACACGGTATCCGGCGGGGTGGGCTTTTTCTCAGGGATGATGATTCCCTCGGACATGGCCTGGTCGATGGCGGGCTGGATCTCCTCGATCTCCTCCCGGCCGAACATGCCGTTCTCTCCGCAGTGGGGGTTCAAGCCCGCCACGGCGATTTTGGGCTCCTTGATCCCAATGGCCTTGCAGCCCTCGTTGGCAATCCGGATCACCTCCAGCACCCGGTCCTTCTTCACCCGGTGGATCGCCTCCATCAGGGAGACGTGGGTGGAGACATGGACCACCCGCAGGTCCTCGTGGGCCAGCATCATGGTGTACTTGGAGGTGTGGGTATAGTCGGCGTAGATCTCCGTGTGGCCGCTGTAGTGGTGGCCGGCCATGTTGATGGCCTCCTTGCTCAGGGCGTTGGTGATGGTGGCGTCCACCTCCCCCTTCATGGCCAGGTCAATGACCTTCACCACATATTGGAAGGCCGCCTCGCCGCCCAGGGCCGTGGCGCCCAGACCGAAGGGCTTGGGATCGCTGGGGTCGCAGGGGATATCGCTGGGCTTCAGGACCCCCAGATCCAGCACGTCGATAACGCCGTACGCGTAGTTCGCCTCGCCGGCCGCCTGGATGGGCCGGATCTTCACATCAATCCCAGAGACCTTTTTGGCCGCCTGGGCGGCGTACTCCATGGCGCTGGCATCGCCCACCACCAGGGGGCGGCAGCGGTCATACACGCTCTTGTCCGCCAGGGCCTTGATGGTGATCTCCGGCCCGTTGCCGAAGGGGTCTCCCATGGAAATACCCAGAATTGGCTTGTTCATCGTGTTCCCTCCTCAGAATTTTGTGGAAATATCCTGACGCCCCGGTCCTCCGGACAGCCGCCGGACCCCGCAGCGTGTCTTCCCTGTTCAGAACCGCGTTTCCCCAACCGGGGCTCAGCAGATGCCCTTCTCCGCCGTCTCCCGCAGAACGGCCCGCAGCTCCTCGACGCCCTCGTCGCAGAGGTAGTTGAAGGGCTTGCGGCAGTCGCCCACGGGGTAGCCCATCATGGCCACGCCCTTTTTGATGATGGTGTTGGGGTTGCCGAACCGGAACACCCGCTGGAGGGCCACGATGGCGTCCTGGGCCTCCTGGGCCTTCTCCAGGTCGCCGGCCACAAAGTGGTCATAAATGGAGGCGATGGTCTTGGGCCACAGGTTGGCCCGGCCCGCCACGCCGCCGGCGCCGCCGGCCTTCAGGCAGGGGAGGATGTTGCCGTCGTTCCCCGCCAGCACGGCGAAGTCCTTGCCGATGTCCCGGGTGAGTTCAATGTAGGCCTTCAGGTTCTCCAGGTCGCCGCTGGAATCCTTGGCGCCCAGGATGACATCCACATCCTTGGCGAGCTTCGCCACCGTCTCCGGCAGGAGCTTGTTTCCGGTGCGGGCGGGAATGTTGTAGAGCACGATGGGGATGTTCACGTGCTTGGCCACCTCACAGTAGTGGTCATAGAGCTCCTTCTGGCTGGCCAGGGCGAAGCTGGGGGTGATGATGGACAGCGCGTCCGCCCCCAGTTCCTCGGCCCGCTTGCTGAGGTACACGGTGTCCCGGGTGGAGATGCAGCCTGTGCCGGCGTACACGGGGATACGGCCCTTCACCTGGTCCACGGTGGCCTCCAGAATCTCCTCCTTCTCCTTCATGCTGAGGATGTAGGCCTCGCCGTTGGTGCCGAAGGGGAAGATGCCGTGGACGCCCCCGGCGATCTGGCGCTCGATCTGATTGCGGAGCTCCGGGAGATTGACGCTCTCATCCTCGGGGTTCATGGGGGTAACCACTGGGGGAATGATGCCTTTGATTTCCATCTGCTTCATGGTCTGCACACTCCTTTAACGTTTTCATCTCGTCAGCGCGGCCGAACGGAAGCAGCCGCCTCTGTTCAGCCGGCGGACCTCTCAAAAAGGGCGGGGTCCCCGGTTACAGGACCTCCTGGTAGATCCTCCGGGCATCGTCCGGGGTGACCTCCCGCATGTTGTTCACCAGCAGCCGGGTGACCTCCATGCCGGAGGCCACCAGCGCCTCCAGATCCTCCTTGGGCACGCCGAACTCCGTCAGGCTGGTGGGGATGTCCAGGTGCTTGACAATGCCCTCCAGCTTGGCGATGACGGCGGCGGACTTCTCCTCCACCGTTCCGGCCCCGCCCCGGATGCACCGGTCATAGGCGGCGGCCAGGCGCTCCCGGCAGGCCGGCTCGTTGAAGCGCATAACAGGGGCCAGCAGGATGGCGTTGGACACGCCGTGGGCGATGTGGTACTTGCCGCCCAGGGGATAGCTCAGGGCGTGGACCGCCGTGGTGCCGGAGGCGGTGATGGCCACGCCGGCGTAAAAGCTGGCGATCTGCATCTGGTTTTTGGCATCCATGGCCTCCGGATCGTCGCAGGCCCGCTCGATGTTGTTCAGGATCATATCCAGGGCCGTCAGGGCGAAGATATCGCTGAAGGGGTTGGCCTTGTTGCTGGTATAGCACTCGATGGCGTGGGCCAGGGCGTCCACCCCGGTGGCCGCCGCGATCTTCCGGGGGAGCTTCTTAATCATGACGGCGTCCAGAATCACGTAGTCCGCAATCATGTTTGTATTGACGATGCCCACCTTCAGCTGCCGCTCCGGCACCGCCACAATGGCGTTGGGGGTGGCTTCGGAGCCCGTGCCCGCCGTGGTGGGGATCATCAGGCTCTTGACGCACTTCCTGGCCCGGCCGGGCTCGTCCAGGAGCTCCTTCACGCCGTACTCGTCCGTCATCAGGATGGAGGCCAGCTTGGCGGTGTCCTGCACGCTGCCGCCGCCCACGGCCATAATGAAGTCCGCGCCGCACGCCTTGCACTGGTCCACCAGCTTCTGAGCCTCCGCGTAGGAGGGCTCGGCGGGCAGATCGTCCAGGATGGTATAGGCCACGCCGCTCTCCCGGACCTTCTCCATGGGGAGCTCCAGCAGCCCCGCCCCCTCGATGCCCTTGTCCGTGAACACCGCCAGGTGCTTCACGCCGTTCTCCCGGAAGATCTCGGGAATCCGTCCCAGGGCGTCCTCGCCGCTGAACACGGCGTGGGGCATTTTCAGTTCATACTTTGTCAGCATAATCCTTCCTCCTTATTGGGGCCCGGCGCCCACCATGGCCGCCAGCTCACAGAACAGGCCGGGTTCACCGAAGCCGCCAGATTTTGAAATGATATGGTAGGGTTTCCCTCTGTAAACAAACTGCGTCAGCACTGCGCCGGGAGCCACCTCCCGCACCGGCCGCAGCTCCCCGACGTTCACAGCCTTCATCAGCGCCAGCAGCGTGTCGCCGCCGGTACACAGAAGCGTGCCGCCCAGGCCGCCGTCCAGGAGCCGGCGCATGATCTCCGCCAGCTGGCGGGAGATCCGCACCCGCAGGTCCTCCGTGGTCAGGCCGTGCCGCCGGGCGTAATCCTCCGTATCGCCGCGGCCCGCCGGGTCGTTCACATCCAGAATGCACCGGCCGGTCCGCGCCTGACGGAGCCAGTCCTCCAATACCTCCCGGCACGCTTCGCTTTCCAGCCACAGCGGCTCCAGCTTCTGCTCCGGGGTCAGGTGGATGCGGCGGAATCCCTGGTCCTCCGCCGTCCGCATCTGCCGCAGCGTCACCGGATTCACGCTGCCGCAGGAGATAAAGAGGGACGGCTCCAGCGCCGGCAGGGCGGGGACCTTCCCCCTCAGCCCCAGCACATCCGCCAGGGCCTCCGCGAACCCGGCGCACCCTGCGCACAGGCGCAGGCCCTCGGCTCCCAGCTCCTCCGCCAGACGGGCCAGGTCCTGGTCCGTCTCCGCGTCGTAGACGTGGATGCCGGCCCCCCTGGGCTCCGCCGGGTCCTCCCGCCGGTGGGAGCACACCGGAGTCTCGGCCTGCTGGGCCACAATCTCCGCCAGCGAGGAGGACCGCACCGGCTCAAAGGGGTCCTGTCCAAACACGCTCTCCGCCACCGGGACGCCGTCTATGTAGTGGATGCCGTTCCGGGTAACCCGCCGCATCCTGGGAAACGCCGGGAAGAGCAGCAGCCGCCCCTCCCCGAAGGCCTCCAGCGCCGCCGTCAGCTCGGCCCCGATGTTGCCCCGGAGGGCGGAGTCTGTCTTCTTGTAGATGTGTGTAAATCCGGCGCTCCGGGCGTCCCGGACTGCCCGAAACACCACGTCATACGCCTCTCTGGGTGAAAGGTGGCGGGTCTCCGCGTCCAGCACCAGCACCTGGATCTCCGGGTCCGCCTCGGAAAATCTGTAGGCCGGGTCCGTCACCACGCAGGTGGCCGCTCCTCTGGCCGCAAACTGAACGCCGGTGTCCAGCGCCCCTGTAAAGTCATCCGCGATCAACAACAGCTTCCCCATCTCACACCTCACGAACGCCCATTATTGAAACAGTTTCCCATAAGGTTTCCAGGTTTTCGCTTTTTTACCAAAAATCCCTTCACCGTTTCAACTCTTTGTTGGTATTTTACAGAGTTCTTTTTCGCGGTTCAATCTTTTTCCATCCCTCAAGTTGTTTATTTTTGAATCACCCTCAAAAAACCTCCCTGTTCTTTTGTGCGTTTTGATTGATTCGTTTCAAATTAAAACAGTTTTGAAGCGAGGTCCCGCAAGCCCTTCCGGCTTCCGGCGCGCAAAAAGCGGCGGCCGTCCCCTGCTCGGGGACGGCCGCCGGCCTGCTTATGATTTTTCTATCCTCAGCGCTGGTATTCCACCACACCGTCAATCATGGTCAAATCCACTTTTAAGGTATGGATGTCCTGAGGGTCGATTTTCAAAATATCGCCGGAGAGGACGATCAAGTCCGCCAGCTTGCCCACCTCGATGCTGCCCTTCACATCCTCCTCAAAGGAGCTGTACGCGCCGTTGATGGTGGCGCAGCGGATGGCCTCCATCACGGAGACCGCCTGGGTCCGGTCGCACTGGACGTTCTGGCTGTGGTCGTAGCGGTTCACCGCGCCGTCGATGCACTCCAGACCGATGGGGCCGGAGGGCGCGTCGGAGTGGAGGGAGCACTTGATCCCGGCGTCCAGCATGCTCTTCAGGGCCCCCAGGTAGCGGTTGCGCTCCGGGCCGTAGAATTTGGCGTAGTTGGCGCCCAGCTTATAGACCAGTCCCGCGTTGACGGAGGGACAGATGTTCATCTTGGCCATCCGGTCAATCAGATCCTGGTCCACCAGGGTGCAGTGCTCAATGCGGTGGCGCAGGCTGCGGACCTTCTCCGGGTTCTCGGCAAAGCACCGCTCGTAGCCCTCCACCATGAACTCAATGGCCTCGTCGCCGATGGCGTGGGCCGTGGCCTGGCACTCGGCGTCGTTGATCTCCTTAATGTACGCCCAGACCTCCTGGCGCTCCCAGCCCTTCTCCCGGACCATGGAGGGATCGTGGGAATAGGGCTCCCGGGTGGCGCAGGAGGGGCCGCCGGAGCCGCCGTCGATCATGAACTTGCAGGGGCCCACCCGGAAGTGCTCGTTGCCCAGGCCCGTTACGAAGCCCAGCTTCAGGAAGTGGTCGTTGTCCTCCTTGGAGTAGGGCTTGCCGAAGATGCTGTGGAGGGCCATGTTCACCCGGACCTTAAAGACGTTGTCCCGGCAGAGCTTCTGCATCACGTGGTAGCTGGGCCGGTCGCACTCGCCCATGTCGCCTACGGAGGTGATGCCGTTCTCCAGGCACTGCCTCATGGATTTCAGGGCCGCGTTGGTCTGCTGCTGTTCCGTGTACTCCACCTGGCCCCAGAGCCAGAAGTGGGTGTGGCCCCGGACCTGGCCGGTGAGCTTTCCGTCCACCACCTCCACCTCGTCGGGGGGATACTTGGCGGCATCCTCGGGGCTGTAGACACCCAGGTATTCCAGCGCCTTGGAGTTGTACATGCAGATGTGTCCGCCGCCGTGCATGCAGTGGACGGGGTGGTCGGGGGCGATCTCGTCCAGTTCCTCAATGGTGGGGTGGCGCTTCTCCGGGAACAGCAGCGGCTCGTAGCCCATCATGGAGATCCACTGGCCGGGCTCCTTCTCCCGGACCTCCCGCCGGATCAGGTCCAGCATCTCCGCCAGGCTCTTGCAGTTCCCCATGCCCGTATCCACCATGCCGCAGGACATGTCCGGGCCCAGCATTCCGTTGAGGATCGGGTGGAAGTGGGTGTCGTTGATGCCCGGCATCAGCGTCCGGCCCGCCAGGTCATAGACCCGCGTCTGGCCGCCGATCAGCTTGTCGATCTCCTCGTTGGAGCCCACAAATACGATCTTGTTTCCCTTGATGCCCACGGCCTCCGCCACCTCGTCGGCGTCGTTCACCGTGATGACACTGCCATTTTTGAAGGCAATGTCCAAATAGGAATAGTCAAACTGCATATGCTCTCCTCCACGTTCATTGCGGTCCTCCGCAGCAGCGGCGGCCAAACGGATGAGAGAGATCCGCTCCTCCGCGTCTCTCTCCGTCGTTGTCTGCTTCCATTGTAGGTGGACAGACCACGTTTGTCAAGAGCCGTTTGTAGAAAAGAGCAGAAGTTCCCAGAGCTTTTCGAGAGGATTCGTCATTTACGACAATCTTTCCTCGCTTTTCTGGGAACTTCCACAAATATTCTCTGTTTTTACCCGTTCAGGCCAAAGATCTCCCGGACCTTTCCCACCATATAGAGAGAACCGCAGATACAGATCACGTCCTCTGGTCCGGCCTCTTTCCGCAGCAGGGCCAGGGCCTCCCGGATGCTTCCGCAGGGCGCGGCACGGAAAAAGCGGTACTCCTCCCCCAGCTTCCGGCAGAGGTCCTCCGCCGGAAGAGCCCGGCTGCTGTCCGGCGTCACGGCGGCAATCTGGTCCGCCAGAGGGATCAGCGGGTCGAAGATCCCCCGAAAATCCTTGTCCGCCAGAACCCCCATCAGAAAGCGGCACTTTTTTCCGGGGAAATAGTCACGGAGGGAGGCGGCGATGGCCTCCGCGCACTGGGGATTGTGTCCGCCATCGATGAGAATGGCAGGCCGGGTGGAGACGCACTCAAAGCGACCCGGCCACACGGCGGTCCGCAGTCCCTCCCGCACCGCCTCCTCCGGGATCTGCCAGCCCTTGGCCCGCAGGACCTCCAGCGTGGTCAGGGCCGTGGCGGCGTTCTGGAGCTGGTGCGGCCCCAGCAGGGACAAGGTCAGCTCCCCATAGGGTCCCCAGCGGAACCGCTGGCCCGCCAGGGAGCGGGACACCGGCGCCGCCGGCGGAGCCAGGGTCAGGGCAGCTCCCCGTTCCCGGCAGATCTCCCTGGCGACACGGACCACCGCCTCCGCGGGGTCCCCCAGCACCACCGCCCCGCCGGACTTGATGATCCCCGCCTTCTCCCGGGCAATGGCCTCCAGGGTATCCCCCAGGAGCTCCGTGTGCTCCAGGCCGATGCGGGTGATTACGGCAGCCTCCGGCGTTGGAATCACGTTGGTGGCGTCCAAACGCCCCCCCAGGCCCACCTCCAGCACCACCAGGCCGCACTCCGCCTCCTGGAAGGCGCAGAAGGCCGCGCAGGTCAGCAGCTCAAACTGGGTGGGGGACTCCGGCAGGCGGTCCGCCTCCGCTTTCACCCGTGCCGTAACCGCCGCCAGGGCCGCGTCGGAGATGGGTTTCCCGTCCACCCGAAACCGCTCGTTGTAGCGGGCCAGATGGGGGGAGGTATACAGCCCCACCCGGAAGCCCGCCTGCCGCAGGCAGGCGTCCAGCAGGGCCGCCGTGGAGCCCTTGCCGTTGGTGCCGGCCACGTGGACAAACTTCAGCTTCCGCTGGGGACTCCCCAGCCGCTCCAGCAGCTCCCGCATCCGGTCCAGCCCCAGGCGGGTTCCCATCATCTCCGTCTTGGCCAGGTACGCCAGGGCCTCCTCGTAAGTCATGGCTCCTCCTCCCCTCACGGCTCCGCGAGGCACCGGCGGAGCACCGGGAACACCACGCCTCCCGCAGCGTTGCCCAGGGTCATCACCAGCAGGTAGAGCAGGGCCTTCCCGCTCCAGGCGCCCGCCACGGAGAAGTAGTACATGTTGGCCACGCAGTGCTCATACCCGCAGAGAATGAACACCACCACGCCGAAAAACAGGGCCAGGTACTTCCCCAGCTCATGGGGGTTCTGGTTAAACCCTTCTACAGCAATGTAGATCATCATATTGCAGAACACCGCCAGCAGGAAGATGCTCCCCAGGCCGTCCCCCAGCTTGGTCTCGCAGAGGCCCGCCGCCTTTTCGGCCAGAGCGGGGCCGATGCGGGTGCATCGCTCCAGGAGCGCCAGCAGGCCTGTGCCCGCCAGGTTCCCCAGCCAGATCACCGGCAGGTCCAGGGCGTAGGCGGCGTCCCGCTCCAAAACATAGCAGACCTTGCCGGTAAACAGGTGCAGTCCCATGGTGCAGATCACAAAGAGGCCCACGGTGAACAGCACCGCCCCCACGGTCCGGTTCTCCAGGGAGAGGAACACCGTGCCCCCCAGGCCGATGCACACGCCCGCCAGCAGAGCGGACAGAAAGACCCGTCCGGTTTTCACAGCAGCGTCCTCTCGGCGGCCTCCACCACGTGGCCGATCAGCACGGAGGTGGTTACGCTGCCCACGCCTCCCGGCACCGGCGTGATGGCCTCCACAATAGGCTCCACCTCCGAGAATACGGCGTCGCCGGCGATGGCCCCCCTGCCGCCCTTGGCGTTGCGCTTCTGCTCATCCCAGTTGATGGAGACGTCAATCACCACCTGTCCCGGGCGGACGTACTCTGCCGTCAGGCTCCCCAGCACCCCGGCGGCGGTGACCAGAATGTCCGCGCTCCGGGCGATCTCCGGGGTATTGACGGTCTTGGTGTGACAGATGGTGACGGTAGCGTTCCGCTCCATCAGCATCATGGCGGCGGGCCTGCCCACCACCAGGCTCCGGCCGATCACCACCGCCAGCTTGCCCTTGCAGTCCACGCCGTAGTAGTCCAGGATCTCCATGCAGGCCTGGGGCGTACAGGGGGCGAAGCCCAGCTGCTTGCCGGTAAACACGCCGGCGTTGGACAGGTCCGTCATGCAGTCCACGTCCTTGGCGGCGGCGAGGTGGTTGCAGATCTCATCCTGGTCCGCCCTGAGGTGCTTCGGCAGCGGGCGGAACAGGAGGCAGCCGTGGATGGAGCGGTCCCGGTTGATGGCCTCGATGGTCTCCACCAGGGTCTCCTTCGTCACGTCCTCCGGCAGGAGGAACTTCTGCACCTCCACGCCGATGAGGGCCGCCCGGCTCTCCGCGCCCTTCTCATAGGAGAGATCCGAGGGATTCTCTCCGCAGCGCACAATGGCCAGCTTCGGGGCGGTGCCCCGTTCCTTCAACGCCGCCGCCCGGCTCTGGAGCCGTTCGTTCATGGCGGCGGTGACTTCCTTCCCTAAGAGCTGCTTTGCCATGGTGATTCCTCCTCACTGAAAGAAGCCCGCTTTCACGGACTCGAAAATCTCTCCGGCCAGCCTGCCGTACCGGTCCAGCATGTCCAGGCACCGGCGGTTCATCTCCTCCGCCAGAGCCCGGTCCCGCAGGGTCTTGGTGTTGATAAACACGTTCAGCGACGCGCTCTCCAGGGCGGCCCGGACCATAGCGGCGGCACAGCCCGCGTCGGACACCGCCAGCCGGGAGCCCTTGGCGGCCAGGACGGCGATGGCGTCCAGGCTCTCGCAGCAGAGCTCCATAATGTGCATGGGGACCTTGCAGGCCTCCACGGCGGCCCGCTCCAGGGTCTCCGCCCGGGCGGGATCGTCCTTGGGGATGCCGTAGGCCTTGGACAGGGGGACAAAGCCCTCCTCATCGGCCTGGACCTGGTCCAGCAGCTCCGCCTGGAGCCTGGTACAGCGGTCCATCAGGTCCCGGATCTCCGCCTCCACCCCGGCGTACTTCTTCTTCCCCACAGTGAGGGCGCCCACCATATTGCCCAGAGCGGTGCCCAGAGCGCCCACCACGGCGGAGGCGCCTCCGCCGCCGGGGGCCGGAGCGTCGGAGGCCAGGAGTGACACGAACTCCACGGCGTTCAAGTCGATTGCTTTCATTGGCGTTCCATCCCTTTCCTTTTAGAGCCTGTTTAGAATCTCCCCGCACACGTCTTGGCGGCGTATTTTCCGTCCAGACTTCGTTAAAAACCCTTGCAATCCGCCAGGATTGCGGCGG
>JAAWIL010000022.1 GCA_022796315.1 Oscillibacter sp.
CGCAGGCATCCTGACGGATGGCAAGGATTTTTAACGCAGTCAGGGCGGAAAATACGCCGCCAAGACATGCGCGGGGAGATTTTAAACAGGCTCTCAGATATTACTTCTGAAATTTTAATTCGGAAATAATACCCACATCATAGGGGAGCGCGGCCGCGTTGTCAACCAATACTTTTCTAAATATAGGGGAAACCTGTCAGGAGGGAAGGGAATATTCCAACATTATTTTGAAAAATGATTGCTTTTCCGGAGCGGTCCGCCTATAATCAAGGCAATCCCTGCGGACAACCGCAGCTTTGAGGTGTATCATGAAAGCTGAACAGAATCTGACCATGCTCTGCGATTTTTACGAGCTGACCATGGGCAACGGCTATTTCCAGGCGGGCTATCAGGACCGCATCACCTACTTTGATATGTTCTTTCGGGATGTGCCGGACCGGGGCGGCTTTGCCGTCTGCGCGGGTCTGGACCAGCTGATCGACTATCTCCAGAACCTCCACTTTGACAGGGAGGACATTGCCTATCTCCGGAGCAGGAACCTCTTCTCTGAGGAGTTTCTGGAGTATCTGCAGAACTTCCGCTTCACCGGGGACCTCTGGGCCGTACCGGAGGGGACGCCCATCTTCCCCCGGGAGCCGGTGATTACGGTCCGGGCCCCGGCCATCGAGGCCCAGCTGATCGAGACCTTCCTGCTGCTGACCATCAACCACCAGAGCCTCATTGCCACCAAGGCCAACCGGATCGTGCGGGCGGCCCAGGGACGGACGGTGCTGGAGTTCGGCTCCCGCCGGGCCCAGGGCATCGACGGCGCCATCTCCGGCGCCCGGGCGGCCTTCATCGGCGGCTGCGGCGGCACGGCCTGCACCATCTCCGACCAGCTCTACGGCGTACCGGCCGGGGGCACCATGGCCCATTCCTGGGTGCAGATGTTTGGCAGCCAGTATGAGGCCTTCAAGACCTACTGCGAGATCTACCCCAACAACGCCACCCTCCTGGTGGATACTTACAACGTGCTGAAGTCCGGCGTCCCCGACGCCATCCGGGCCTTTAACGAGGTTTTAAAGCCCCGGGGCATCACGAAGTGCGGGATCCGCCTGGACTCCGGCGACATGGCCTACCTGACCCGGGAGGCCCGGAAGATGCTGGACGGGGCGGGCTGGACCGGGTGCCAGATCTCCGCCTCCAATTCCCTGGACGAGTATATCATCCAGGATCTCCTGCGGCAGGGGGCCCAAATCGACCTCTTCGGCGTGGGCGAGCGGATGATTACGGCCAGCAGCCAGCCGGTGTTCGGCGGGGTGTATAAGCTGGCCGCCGTGGAGAAGGACGGGGAGATCCTGCCCAAGATCAAGGTGAGCGAGAACCTGGACAAGATCACAACCCCTCATTTCAAACGGACCTACCGCATTTTTGACCGGGCCACCGGCAAGGCCGAGGCGGACTATATCACCCTGCACAACGAGACCGTAGACGAGACCAAGCCCCTGGAGCTCTTCGACCCCCAGGCGACCTGGAAGCGCAAGACCTACACGGACTTTATCGCGAAGCCCCTCCAGGTGCCCGTGTTCCGGGGCGGCGAGCTGGTCTATGACCGCCCTCTGCTGCCGGAGATCCAGCGCTACTGCAAGGAGCAGGTGGAGACCCTGTGGGACGAGGTGAAGCGCTTTGAGAACCCCCACGGGTACTATGTGGATCTGAGC
Organism: Oscillibacter sp.; assembly: GCA_022796315.1. GTDB lineage: Bacteria > Bacillota > Clostridia > Oscillospirales > Oscillospiraceae > Oscillibacter. The sequence continues at coordinate 1,701 of JAAWIL010000022.1, forward strand.
CAGCAGCTGTGGGACATTAAGCAGGCGCTTTTGAGACAGAACTGAGTCCCCCGCCGACGGCGTCTGACCCAACATAAAAAAAGCAGCGCCTGGCAGAAGCCGGGCGCTGTGTTTGTTCCGCCGGCGCCTCTCAGGCGTCCGCCGTATTGTGTTCAATCAGACTCAAAGAGGACAGAAACTGGGCATAGTGGTCCTCATCCAGCCCCGCAGTGATCTTGGCGTTGGCGTCCTCAATGACCCGGTCCACCTGGGCCCAGAGGGCCTTGCCCTCCTCCCGCAGAAAGATGCGGACGCTCCGCCGGTCCTCCTGGCTGTACACCCGCTCAATGAGGGCCTTCTTCTCCAGCCGCCCCAGGATGCCCGTGATGGAGGAGGTGTCCAGCCGCAGGGCCTGGGCCAGCTGGGAGGGCGTCAGTCCGTCCTGGGCATAGAGGCACTGCAGCAGCGCATACTGAGAGGGCGTGATGTCATAATCCGAGAGCCGCTTTTTGAAGTAGTTGTACACGGCGTTCTGCGCGTTTGAGAGAATAAAGTTGATACAATTATTGATTTCCATGGGCGTGCTCCTCGTTCTTCGGCGCTCCGGTCCTGCCCCGAAATATCTAAAAATTTCCATCCGGCCGGAGAGAGTTCAGGGGAGGGAACTCCGCCTCGCCGGGATGGCAATACGACCTGCCGGTCATTATACCAAAGAAAATTAGAGCTTGTCAAGGAAATATGCCACAGAGACCCGTGTTTGCGCACAGGCAGTTAAGGATCAACCGCCTGCGGAAAAACAGTTTGGCAAAAGAGAAAAAGTGCGTAAAAGATATTGACAAACTTATGGCAAACAGCTACAATATGTCCGAGCAATTAGTTTGTAGACAAAATACTTGTTGCCCAAATGCCAAGCGCGTAACAATATTGTTGGGAGGTAGCTATGGATTTTCAACTGAGCAAAATGCACCTGCTGCAGCAGGAACTGTACCGCAAGTTTGCGGAGACAGAGATCGCCCCGCTGGCCCATGACATGGACGAGGAAGAGGTCTATTCCCCCGAGCTGCTGGAGAAGATGCAGAAGTACGGCTTCTTCGGCATCCCCTATTCCAAGGAGTACGGCGGCGTCGGCGCGGACACCCTGGCCTACACGCTGTGCATGGAGGAGGTCTCCAAGGTGGACGCCAGCACCGGCATCACCATCTCCGTGCATACGTCTCTTTGCTGCTCCTGCATCAATGAGTTCGGCACCGAGGAGCAGAAGCAGAAGTATCTGCGTCCCCTGATTGACGGCAGCAAGATCGGCTGCTATGGCCTGACCGAGCCCGGCGCCGGTTCCGACGTGCAGGGCGCCCAGACCGTGGCCGTGGAGGATGGCGACGACTACATCATCACCGGCTCCAAGGTCTTCACCACCAACTCCGGCTTCGCCGATACCTGCATCGTGTTCGCCCTGACCGACCGCTCCGTTCCCGCCGCGAAGGGCCTGACCGCCTTCATCGTGGACCTGAAGGAGATGCCCGGCATCACCGTCAGTGACAACATCCAGCGTATGGGCATCCGCGCTGCCAGCAACTGCATCGTGACCTACGATAAGGTCCGCGTGCCCAAGGACCGCATCCTGGGCAAGGTTGGCGGCGGCTTTAAGATCGCCATGAAGGCTCTGGACGCCGGCCGTATCGGCATCGCCGCCCAGGCCGTGGGAATTGCCCAGGGCGCTCTGAACGAGGCCATCAAGTACGGCAAGGAGCGCAAGCAGTTCGGCAAGACCATCAACTCCTTCCAGAACACTCAGTTCAAGATGGCGGAGCTCCAGACCAAGATCGACGCCGCCCGCCTTATGACCTGGCGCGCCGCCAAGGCCAAGGACAACCACGAGAACTATGGCCCCTACGCCGCCATGGCGAAGCTGTTCGCCTCCGACGTGGCCAACGAGACCACCCGCGCCTGCGTGCAGTTCCTGGGCGGCTACGGCTACTGCCGTGAGTATCCCGTGGAGCGCATGATGCGCGACGCCAAGATCACTGAGATCTACGAGGGAACCAGCGAGGTCATGAAGATCGTCATCTCCGGTTCCATGAAGCTGAAATAAGAGGGGGAAAGAACATGAAAATTGTTGTTTGTATCAAGCAGGTCCCCGATACCGCTGAGGTGAAACTGGACCCCAAGACTGGCACCCTGATCCGTGACGGCGTGCCCAGCATCATCAACCACGACGACCGCGCCGGCCTGGAGGCCGCCCTGCAGCTGCGGGAGAAGGTCGGCGGCACTGTGACCGTGGTCTGCATGGGCCCCCCGCAGGCCGACGTGGCTCTGCGTGAGGCTCTGGCCATGGGCGCGGACGATGCCTATCTGCTCTCCGCCCGTGAGTTCGGCGGCTCCGATACCTATGCCACCGCCACCATCATTGCCACCGGTCTGAAGAAGATCGGCTACGATCTGGTGGTCACCGGCCGCCAGGCCATCGACGGCGATACCGCGCAGGTCGGTCCCCAGATTGCCGAGCAGCTGAAGATCCCCCAGGTCAGCTACGGCGAGGAGCTGGACGTGGACGGCGACTGCGTCATCGTGAAGCGCCAGTATGAGGATCAGTCCCACATGCTGAAGGTGAAGATGCCCTGCCTGGTGACCGCTCTGTCCGAGCTGGCCGAGCCCCGCTACATGCACGCCGGCGGCATCGTGGACGCCTATCAGAAGGAGATCACCGTCTGGGGCTTTGAGGATCTGAAGAACGACCTGAATCCCGAATGGATCGGTCTGAAGGGGTCTCCCACCAACGTGTTCCAGTCCTTCGGCAAGAAGCCCAAGACCGCCGGTACGGTGCTGGATGGTCTCTCCACCGAGGAAGCTGTGGAGAAGATCATGGCGGTGCTGATCGAGCGCCATATCATCTAAGGGAGGCACAGAGACGATGAGTAAAGATATTTATGTAGTTGTTGAACAGCGCAACGGCGTCGTTCAGAAGGTCACCTATGAGCTGATCTCCGAGGCCACCAAGCTGGCCGCCGACCTGGGTGAGCAGGTTGTGGCCGTTCTGATGGGCTACAAGATTGCCGACAGGGCCCAGGACCTGATCGCCTATGGCGCTTCCAAGGTGCTGGTGATTGACGCTCCCGTGCTGGAGAACTACACCACCGAGCCCTATGTCCGGGGCATTGAGTATGTCATCAAGAACTATGACCCCAATGTGGTCCTGTTCGGCGCCAGCAGCATCGGCCGTGACATGGCTCCCCGTATCGCGGGCCGCGTCCACACCGGCCTGACCGCGGACTGCACCCGCCTGGACGTGGAGGTCAGCAAGTATCAGGAGTATCTGCGCAAGGCCACGAACCTCCCCGAGGAGAAGATCGCCGCCCTGGATACTTCCGACCGCAACCTGAAGATGACCCGTCCCGCCTTCGGCGGCAACGTTATGGCGACCATCGTGTGCCGGAACTATCGTCCCCAGATGGCCACTGTCCGTCCCGGCGTAATGGAGCTGGGCGAGAAGGACACCAGCCGCAAGGGCGAGGTCGTTATGGTGGACGCCGGTCTGACCATGGACGACATGAACGTGGAGATCCTGGACGTTGTGAAGCAGGAGAAGAAGGCCGTCGATATCACCGACGCCAAGATCCTGGTTTCCGGCGGACGCGGCGTGGGCGGCCCCGAGGGCTACAATCCCCTGCGTGAGCTGGCTGCCGAGCTGGGCGGCGAAGTTTCCTCCTCCCGTATCGGTGTGGACAGCGGCTGGATTGAGAAGGACCGCCAGGTCGGCCAGACCGGCAAGACGGTTCACCCCGAGCTGTATATTGCCTGCGGCATCTCCGGTGCGATTCAGCACCAGGCCGGCATGGAGGACTCTGAGTTCATCCTGGCCATCAACACGGACAAGTTCTGCCCCATGATGCAGCTGGCGGATCTGGGTATCGTGGGTGATCTGAAGAAGATTGTTCCCGCGCTGACCGAGGCCGTGAAGGCATACAAGGCGAAGAAGGCCGTCTAATTTCATGCGAGAGAGGGGGGGACGTAAGTCCCCCCTTTTTTCTGTTTGGAAGAAAAAACCAGCGCGCTGGCGGCGGGAGGCTGGCCGGCCAACGGTTCCGGGCATCCGGCCGAACCGGTGGGTTCCTTCCGGCCGGATTGTTAACAGAATTTTTGGTTGAAGACTCGGAATTTTTTGAGTATAATAGGTGTGGCTTGTTGGAAGGGGGGGACATCTGGAGGATGCGACGGGAACTGCCGAGAGTGACGGAGCGGGTGGAGCGGAAGATCTCCGCCATCACCAGCATCTCGATGTGCGTCATGGTGGTTGTGGCCCAGATCGCCACCACGCTGTTCCTGACCCACTTCCTGCGGGAGAAAGCCAGCTATTTCTATGCGGTTTTGGAATTCATCGGCGCGGTGGTGGCCATTCGGGTGTATCTGCGGCCCGGCAGTCCCAGCTATAAGCTGGTGTGGATGTGCCTGCTGCTGGCCCTGCCGGTGTCTGGCATGATCCTCTTCTGCCTGTGGGGCGGAACCCACCAGGCCAAGCGCCTGAGCCTGCGGAAGGTGCCCCCGATCCCCCACCGGGAGAGCTGGCAGCTGGCCAGCGAGGCGAACCTGGCCCGGCTGCGCCGGACCTCCGCCACCTGGGGCCGTCTGGCGGCGTATCTCCAGAAGAAGGGCTTTTTACTCTACCGCAACACCAGTGCCAAGTATTTCGGCGACGGCGCCGCCTTTTTTGAGGACCTGATCGGCCACCTGGCCCAGGCGGAGGTCTATATTTTCCTGGAGTACTATATCCTGGCAGAGGGTCTGCTGTGGGACCGGATCTTCGCGGTGCTTCGGGAGCGGGCGGCGGCCGGCGTGGAGATCCATATTATTTTTGACGATTTCGGCAACCTCACCCGCTTCACCGACGAGATGCTCCAGGCTGTGCAGGACGCCGGCATTGAGGTGGAGGTCTTCAACCCGGTCCACCGCTATGTCAACCGCATCTACTTCAACTACCGGGATCACCGCAAGATTGCCGTGATTGACGGCTGCGTGGCCTATACCGGCGGGTTGAACATTGGCGACGAGTACACCAATGAGGTGGAGCGGTTCGGACACTGGAAGGACAGCGGCGTCCGCATGGAGGGGGAGGGCGCCTGGGGCTTTGCCATCCAGTTCATGCAGATGTGGAAGATGATTGGCCGCACCTTTGCCAATGAGGACGATTTTTACCGCCCCCGCCGCGAGAGCCCGGAGACGGCCGGCTACTGCCAGCCCTTTACCGACGGACCCGTCAACAACCCGGACAACCCCATTGAGGAGGTCTACCTCCAGCTGATTGCCTCCGCCCGGCGGATGCTGTATCTCACCACCCCCTACTACGCGGTAGAGGACTCCATGCAGCAGGCGCTGTGCATTGCCGCGGACGCCGGGGTGGATGTGCGGCTGCTGGTGCCGGCGATTCCGGATAAGAAGTCGGCCTACATGGTGGCGGAGACCTATTGGGGGGAGCTCCTGAAGCACGGGGTGAAGATCTACCGCTATACCCCCGGCTTCCTCCATGCCAAGAGCGTGCTGGTGGACCGGGAGGCGGCGCTGGTGGGCAGTACCAATATGGACTACCGGACCTTCCAGCTCCACTATGAGTGCGGGGTGCTGCTGTACAATATGCCGGCGGTGGAGGAGCTCTTCGAGGACATGGACGACATCATGGCGCAGAGCGCGCTCTACACCCTGGAGGAGTGGAAGCGGCGCTCCTGGTTCCGGAAGACGTCGGCGTCCCTCCTGCGGCTGGGGGCCATCTGGCTGTGAGGAGGCGGGTGCGCACCGTGCCCCGGGACATTGCCGGAGGCAATTCTGAACATCCTGGAGGTTTCCATGAGCCGTGAGCTTTCCCCACGGGAGACTGCGGAGCGCAGTCTCATCAAGACCTACCGCAAAACCCTCTGGAATCCCTTTATTGCCGCGGTGAAGCGGTATGAGCTGGTGCGGCCGGGGGACCGGATCGCGGTGTGCATCTCCGGCGGCAAGGACTCCATGGTCCTGGCCAAGCTGATGCAGGAGCTGCAAAAGCACACGGACCAGCCCTTTGAGCTGGTGTACCTGGTGATGGACCCCGGCTACCGCCCGGACAACCGGGCGCTGATCGAGGCCAACGCCGAGCTGCTGGGGATTCCGGTGACGGTCTTTGAGAGCGATATTTTTGATGTCACGGTCCAGGTGGAGAAGAACCCCTGTTATCTCTGCGCCCGGATGCGCCGGGGATGGCTGTATGCCCGGGCTCAGGAGCTGGGGTGCAATAAGATCGCCCTGGGCCACCACTTTTCCGACGTCATTGAGACCACGCTGCTGGGCTTGTTTTACGGCGCTCAGCTCCAGGGGATGATGCCGAAGCTCCGGAGCAAAAACTTCCCCGGAATGGAGCTGATCCGGCCCCTTTACTGCGTCCATGAGGACGCCATCATCGCCTGGAAGAACTACAACCGCCTGCGCTTTTTACAGTGCGCCTGCCGGTTTACCGAGAGCCGGGACGCCTCCGGGGACGGGATCGGCGAGAGCAAGCGCCAGGAGGTGAAGCTGCTGCTGCGGCAGCTGAAAAAGACGAATCCCAACATTGAAAAAAGTATTTTCCGGGCCCTCCACGGCGTCCAGCTGGATACCTTCCCCGGCTTCAAGTACCGGGGCGGGGCCCATTCCTTCCTGGAGTTTTACGGATCTCTGCCGGAGACGGCGGAAGATCAGATGGTTTCAAACGGCGGCTCTGTTGGCGAGGACGCCGAATCCTGATGAGGAGCGTGAGAACATGAAATACGTTCGCTGTGAAAACCCCGACTGCGGCTATGTGATGGAGGAGGAGCCGGATGTCTGCCCCCACTGCGGGGGAACCTTCTTCCTGGCCATTGATGAGGAGGAGCTGTCGGGCAACGACTGGGTGTGCCTGGGCGGCCAGGCGGTGGATGACCACCGGGAGACCGACGCCCTGGCGTGCTACCAGCGCTCGGCGGCCATGGGGGATACCCAGGGGCTGACGAACCTGGGCTGGTGCCTGGAGGCCGGCGTAGGCGTGGAGGCAGACCCCAAGCAGGCGGTGCTGCTGTATGCCCAGGCGGCGGCGCAGGACTACATGCCGGCCCTGACGAACCTGGGGTACTGCTATACATACGGCATCGGTGTGGAGCAGGATTACGCCAAGGCATTGGAGTGCTTCCGCAAGGGCGCGGAGCAGGGCTTCCCCCGGGCACAGTTCCTGTTGGGAGAGGCCTACCGCCGGGGCGACGGGGTAGAGGCCAGCGACGAGGAGGCGGTGAAGTGGTATCAGTCCGCCGCCTGGCTGGGATATCCCGGCGCTCAGACGGAGCTGGGCCGCTGCCTGGAGTTCGGAACCGGCATCCAGGCGGATCTGGAGCAGGCGGTGAAGTGGTATCTGGCGGCGGCGGAGAACGACAACGCGCCGGGCCAGTGCTGCCTGGGCTTTTGCTACGAGTCCGGCCGGGGCGTGGAACAGAGCTGGGAGGAGGCCGTCCGCTGGTACCGCAAGGCCGCCGGACGCAACTATCCCAGGGCCATGTGCAACCTGGCCTGGTGCTATGAGTACGGCAAGGGCGTGGAGCAGGACTACGGCAAGGCGGCGGAGCTGTACCGGGCGGCGGCGGACCGGGAGTATCCCCGGGGCCTGCTGTGCATCGGCCTTTGTTACGAGCGGGGCCGGGGCGTGCCCATGGACAAGGCGGCCGCCGCAGAGTGGTACCGCAAGGGCGCGGAGATGGAGGACGAGGACTGCGCCTGCTGCCTGGGCTATCTCTATGAGATCGGCGAGGGCGTGGAACAGAGCTGGGAGGAGGCCGTGGCCTGGTATCGCCGGGCGGCGGACCTGGATCTGCCCCGGGGCCAGTGCAACCTGGCCTGGTGTCTGGAAAATGGCCGTGGGGTAGAGCAGGACCTGGCGGAGGCGTTCCGGTGGTATCAGCGGGCGGCGGACCAGGGAGATCCCCGGGGCCTGTTCAGCGTGGCCAGGGCCTATGACTATGGCCGGGGCGTGGAGCAGAACGCCGAGGAGGCCGTGAAGTGGTATCTGGCGGCGGCGGAGGCCGGGTCTACCCCTGCCATGTGCGACCTGGGCGTGTGCTACGAGCGGGGCGAGGGCGTGGAACAGGACTTTGCCAAGGCGGCGGAGCTGTACCGCAAGGCCGCCGAGGCCGGCAACGCGCCGGGCCAGTGCAACCTGGGCTATCTCTACGAGATCGGCCAGGGTGTGGAGCAGAGCTGGAAGGAGGCGGTGAGCTGGTACGGCGCCGCCGCCCAGCAAGGGCTGACCCGGGCTATGTGCAACCTGGGCTGGTGCTACGAGTATGGCAAGGGCGTGGAGCGGAATCTGGCCCGGGCGGTTCATTGGTATCACAAGGCCGCCGAGAAGGAGGACCCCCGTGGGATGTTCTGCATGGGCGTATGCTGCAAGCGGGGCATCGGCGTGGAGCAGGACTGGGAGGCGGCAGTCCACTGGTACCGCAAGGCCGCCGAGGCGGGCTACGCCGCCGCGCAGTGCAACCTGGGCGTGTGCTATGAACAGGGCGAGGGCGTGGAGGTGGACCTGGAGAAGGCCATCGAGTGCTACCGGCAGGCCTCCGAGCAGGGGGACGCGGCGGCGCAGTGCAACCTGGGCTACCTCTACGAAAGCGGATGCGGCGTGGTGCAGGACATGAAGCAGGCGGCCATGTGGTATGAGCGGTCCGCCGCTTCCGGATATGCCCGGGCCCAGTGCAATCTGGGTGTGTGCTATGAGTTCGGTTCCGGCGTAGCTGTGGACACGGCCAAGGCCGCTTGGCTGTACCGGCAGGCGGCGGAGCAGGGCAACCGGGCCGGAGCCTGCAACTTGGGCTACCTCTACGAGACCGGCGTGGGCGTGGAGCAGAGCTGGGAGGAGGCGGTGAAGTGGTACCGCCAGTCCGTGGAGCAGGAGTACCCCCGCGCCCAATACAACCTGGCCTGGTGCTATGAGCACGGCAAGGGCGTGGAGCAGGACTGCGCCAAAGCGGCGGAGCTGTACGCCAAGGCCGCGGAGCAGGAGTATTTCTCCGCCGCCTGCGCCTTGGGCTACCTCTATGAGACCGGAACCGGCGTGGAGGAGGACCTGAAACAGGCCCTGGCCCTCTACCGCCAGGGCGCGGAGGGCGGAGACGCTGAGAGCCAGTACCGCCTGGGGCGCTGCTTCTATTACGCCATTGGCGTGGAGAAGGACTTTACGACAGCGGTGGAGTGGTTTGAGAAGTCTGCCGCCCAGGGCAGCCGCCAGGGAGAGTACTTCCTGGGGATGTGCTTTGAGCAGGGCGAGGGCGTGGCTCAGGACATGAAGCGCGCCTTGGAGCTGTACCACCGCGCCGCCGACCAGGGCAGCGACCTGGCGAAGGATGCGCTGGCCCGGCTGTCCGGCGGCCAAGACAAGAGCAAGACGCCGCCTCCGCCGGTCCAGGGCAAGAGCAAGGGAGGCTTTTTGAAGGGTCTCTTCGGCGGCCAGCGCTGAGGCGGAGGCCAGCCCGGCGAAAAAGCAAAAGAGTCGAGCGCCCCCTGATGGAGACCATCAGGGGGCGCTTCGCGTTTATTTCAGGATATACACGGTGCAGCTCCGCCGGCCGAACTGGATGCACTCCTGATAGGTGTCGTAGTACAGGTCGATGGAGTTGCCCCGCACGCCGGTGTCCTCCGCCACGCCGACGCCGTAGACAATGCCGTCGTTGGTGACGATATACATCCGGGTTCCCAGGGGAATCACCCGCTTATCCACCGCCACGGTGCCCACCTGCACGAAGGTGCCGGTGGCGGTGGTGCTGGTGGCGCCGCCGTGTCCGGCGGTGTAGGCGGTGGCGGTCATGCTCTTCACCGAGGAGAAGGGCAGGGTGGTGCCGGAGTTCAGGTGCAGCACGCCGCTGCCGTCCGCGTTCTTCACCACCTTGGCGATGCCGCCGCCGCTGCCGGCCACAACACTGCCGGACACGCTGCCGCCGGAGGATTTCTCCGGCTGGGGAACGGCGGTGCCGTATTCCACAATCTGATCCACCGCGGTACTGGCCAGCTTCTCCACGAACTGGCGGCTGCTGAGCTGGCCGTTGGTCCATACCACCTCATAGATCGAAGTGCGGACCCCGTCCACGCCCTTTTGGACCACCTTCTCCGTGCCCTCCTTCATCTCCGGGTTCGCCACCCGGACGGTCTCGAAGGGCGCCGGTTCATCCACCTTGTCATAGTAGGTGATGTCCTCGCCGATGGTCAGCACAATCTCCTGGCCGGAGAGGTCCACCGCCACCATCTCCAGGGGGGAGAGGACGATGTCCAGCCGGTGGAGCAGGTGGGAAAACGTCTCCTTCCGGGCGGCGCGCTCACGGATGGTCTCGCCCTGGCGGTGGATCACCACAGACCGGGCCCTGGTCAGCGTAATGTCGAAGCCCGTGCGGCCGGAGGCCACGTAGATCATCCGGCCGGACAGGTCCGGGACCTCCTGGGAGCCGTCCAGCACAATGGCGGTATCCCCCGTGCCGGTGAGAATATACAGGGCCTCCGCGTGGGTGGTGGTGCTGAGGCCAGCGGCCAGAACCACCGACAGGGAGAAGAGAATGATTAGGCGTTCGTGCAGCTTTTTACGCAGCTGTTCCTTCAAAAGCCATACCTCCTTATTACAGGTTTTGCGGCCGGAATCAGAACATCTCAAGGACTTGTTACTTTTGTTACCGGCCGAAAAACTGAACTCAGTATACACGAAAGTCCCACTCTTGTCAAGTTTTTGCGGATAAAAAGGGATTGCAGTCCCCACTTTAGACGAAAAACGACGGAACAAGCCTGGAAGCGCCCAACCAAAAGAATAACTATAAGTTACAAAACGATGACAAGACGGAGGGGGAGAGAGCTCAGGAAACCCCTTTTTTCCCATCTCTGCCGGGGAGCTGTATGGGAGGGAAGCTCCGGGAAGGGCGGCCGGTTGGGCCGGCGGAGAGAGAAGCTTCCAAATTCTTTTCCCGGATACCGGCGGTAGCTCTTGCGGTCTTCCGGAAATCCGGTATAATATAGTCAACTGTGCCGGCGGTATAGCCAAACCACTTGAACATCGGTACCCGATTTTCAAGGCGGGCAAAGCCCGTCAGCCCATGAAAGGGGGCATGAAGTCCACCGTCAGGCCGCTTCACGGCCCCTGCGGCGACTATAGGATCAGATTTCGTTTTTTGAGAGGAGGGTCCCCATGGACGAACACGCCCTGCTGCGGCAGATTCCCCAAATTGACGCCCTGCTGCGCCAGCCGGCGCTGTCTGCGCTGCCCCCCGCCGTGGCCGGACCTCTGGCCCGCCGGGTGACGGAGGAGCTCCGGGCCGGCATTCGCGCCGGGGAGATCCAGGCGGTCCCCGCCCTGGAGGACCTGTGCCAAGAGATCCTGGCCCAGGCGGAGCGTCCCCGGCTGCGGGAGGTGATCAACGGCACCGGGGTCCCCCTGCACACGAACCTGGGCCGGGCCTGTCTCTCGGAGGCGGCGGCCCAGGCAGCCCTGGACGCGGCCCGGCGCTACGCGAACCTGGAGTATGACCTGACCGCCGGCGGGCGGGGACGGCGGCATGACCGGGTAGAGGCGCTGCTGCGGACCCTCACGGGGGCGGAGAGCGCCCTGGTGGTCAACAACAACGCCGCCGCGGTGCTGCTGGCCCTCACGGCCCTGGGCGGCGGCGGGGAGGTGGTGGTGTCCCGGGGGGAGCTGGTGGAGATCGGCGGGTCCTTCCGGATTCCGGAGATCGTGGCCCAGTGCGGCTGCCGCCTGCGGGAGGTGGGCGCCACCAACAAGACCCGCCTGCGGGATTACCAGAGCGCCATCGGCCCCGATACCAGGGCATTTTTGAAGGTCCACACCAGCAACTACCGCATTGTGGGATTTCAGGAGAGCGTGCCGGTGCCCTCCCTGGCGGAGCTGGCACGGCGGCACCGCCTGCCGGTGATCCAGGACCTGGGCTCCGGGTGCCTGCTGGATCTGACGCCCTTCGGCATCCGGGGGGAGCCTACGGTGGGGGCGTGTGTCCGCGCCGGGGCGGACCTGGTGACCTTCAGCGGCGACAAACTTCTGGGCGGTCCCCAGGCGGGGCTGCTGGTGGGGGCCGGGAAGTGGGTGGAGCCCCTGAAGCGACACCCCCTGGCCCGGGCGCTGCGGGTGGACAAGCTGACCCTGGCGGCCCTGGAGGCCACGCTGGAGGCATATCTGGACCCCGCCCGGGCGGTGGAGGAGATTCCGGTTCTGCGGATGCTGACGGCCTCCCGGGAGTGCCTGCGTGCCCGGGGGGAGGCCCTGCTGGCCCTTCTGGAGGGGCTTCCCGCCGCCCTGGTCTCCACGGAGGAGCCCGCCGGCGGCGGGAGCCTGCCGGGGCAGATGTTCCCCGGCACTGCCCTGGCGCTGTCCCCCGTCAGCCTGACGGCGGAGGAGCTGGAGCGGCGCCTGCGGACGGGGGAGCGGCCCATTCTGGGGAGAGTCCGGCAGGGGCGCTACCTGCTGCACCTGCGGGCGCTGTGGGACGAGGATTTTCCCGTGATTGCCCAGGCCCTCCGGGAGGTGCTGGCATGATCCGCGCCATCATCGGCACGGCGGGCCACGTGGACCACGGCAAGACCTGCCTGATCCAGGCGCTCACCGGCGTGGACGCCGACCGCCTGCCGGAGGAGAAGGCCCGGGGCCTCACCATCGAGCTGGGCTTTGCCCCCCTGGTGTTCCCGGATGGCCTCCAGGCCGGCATTGTGGACGTCCCCGGCCATGAGCGCTACATCCGCCACATGCTCTGCGGCGCGGCGGGGATGGACATTGCCCTGCTGGCAGTGGCCGCTGACGAGGGCATTATGCCCCAGACGGCGGAGCACCTGGACATCCTGGGCCTCCTGGGAGTCCGGGAGGGCCTTCTGGTTCTGACCAAGGCCGACCTGGTGGACGCTGCCGGCCTGGACCAGGCGGCCCAGGAACTGCGGCGGCAGGTCCGGGGCACCTTTTTGGAGGGAAAGCCCCTCCTGACGGTCTCGGCCCGCACGGGGCAGGGGATTCCGGAGCTGCGGGAGGCGCTGCGCCGGACTCTGCTGGCCCTGCCGGCCAGGGAGGCGCGGGGACCCTTCCGGCTGCCCATGGACCGGGTCTTCACCCTGGAGGGCTTTGGCACGGTGGTCACCGGCACGCTGCTGGAGGGGACCATTCGCCGGGACGACCCGGTGGAGATCTCCCCCACGGGCCCCAGAGGACGGGTCCGGGGTCTCCAGGTCTTTGGGCGGGAGGTGGAGGCGGCTTTTGCGGGCCAGCGGGTGGCGGTGAACCTCTCCGGGGTGAAGCGGGAGGAGCTCCGCCGGGGAAACACGCTGATCCCGCCGGGGTCCCTGACGCCCTCGCTGCTGCTGGACGTGCGGCTGGAGCTGCTGGCCGGCTTCCGGGATACGCTGCGCAGCGGGACGCGAGTCCGGCTGCATCATGGCGCCGCCGCCTGTCTGGCCCGGGCGGCGCTGCTGGAGGGGGAGCGGCTGTCCGGGGGCCAGGGGTGCTATGCCCAGCTGCGGCTGGAGGAACCGCTGGCGGCCAGAGCCGGGGACCGCTTTGTGCTCCGGCTCCTCTCCCCGGCGAGGACCCTGGGCGGCGGGGTGATTCTGGACCCCGCGCCACGCCGGCACCGCAGGGGGGACCCGGCGGTGCTGGAGGCCCTGGCGGTGCGGGAGAGCGGCAGTCCGGACCGGCGCCTCCTCCAGGCCATGGAGGAAGCCGGCGGAGAAATGGACCTGCGGGGCCTGGAATCGTCTTTGCGGCTGCCGGAGGAAGTCCTGGCGCCGGCGCTGGCGGCGCTGCTGGAGCGGGGAGAGGTGTTGGAACTGGCCCCAGGCAGGTATCTGCCGCGGTCGGTGCGGGACCGCCTCCAAGACCGCTGCCGGGAGGTTCTGGCGGCCTATCACCGGGCCAACCCCCTCCAGGCGGGCATCCGGGAGGCGGAGCTGCGGCAGCGGACCGGGGGAAGCGCCGCGCTGCTGGAGCATCTGGCCGGGGAGGGTGCCCTCCGCCGGACCGGGGACCGCTGCGCCCTGCCGGACTTTTGCGTTCGCCTGACCCGCCGGCAGGAGGAGATCCGCCGCACGATTCTGGGCCTCTGCGCCGGGATGGGCCGCCATACCCCTGCTCCGGCGGCCCTGGCGGCCAAGTTTCCCCTGAGGGACCGGGAGGACTTCCGCCGGGTGCTGGAGAGCCTGCTCTCGGAGGGAGCACTGGTGCTTCTGGCGCCGGAGGTCCTCTGTCCTGCCGGGGATCTGGCGGCGTACCGGCAGGCGGCGGCGGGGTGGTTCGCGGACCACGAGACGCTGACCCTGGCCCGCTTCCGGGATCTGCTGGGGACCTCCCGGGACTACGCTCTGCTGGTGCTGGAGTACTTCGACCGCCAGGGGATGACCCGGCGGGAGGGGGATCTCCGCCGTCCCGGCCCGGTGCCGCTGGGTGGGGAACCGTAGGGGCGGACCCGCCGCCCCTGCGGGGAAGCGGGTCCTGTCTTGGCAAGGGCCTGTGTTTATATGGGAGCAGCTGGGCGCCGGTGTGTCCCCCGGTCTTCAAAACCGGTGTGGGCGGCGAGGAGCCGCCCGGGTGGGTTCGACTCCCACCTGCCCCCGCCAGCTCAGAAATTCTCATCACCGCTCCGTTTCCGGCTTCGCCGAAAACTGCGCTATGATGGGAATTTCTTCGCTTTCGGCCCCGATTCGCTTCGCTGGATTCGGGGCCGAGGAGGGACGCGGGGAGGGATGACCTCCGGATTTTCCTTTGGGGTTTCTTTCAAGGTTTCCTTTGAGTTTCCTTTCAAGTCTCCTTTCAAGTCTCCCTTCGAGCCTCCCTTCAAATCTCCTTTTAAGAAAGAAACACGCGCCGCGCAGCGGTGCGTGTTTCCTTCCTATTCTAGAACCAATGCGGTTTTGCCTCGGGGTTCGGCGCGGCCGATGACGGCGCTGTAGGGCGCGTGCCGCCGCAGCTTGTCCAGCAGCGCGTCCGCCTGCGGCTCCGGGACAGCGGCCAGCAGGCCTCCGGAGGTTTGGGGGTCGGCGCAGAGATCCGTCAGGGACTGCTCCGCCGTCTCCAGCTGTTGCAGGTGGGGCTGCACGTGCTCCAGGTTGCGGTAGGCGCCGGCGGGGAGGAGTCCCAGCTCCGCCAGCTCCCTGGCCCCCGGCAGCAGGGGAACGGCGTGGCTGTTCAGCCGCAGGGTCACGCCGCTGCCCGCCGCCATCTCCAGGGCGTGGCCCAGGAGGCCGAAGCCGGTGACGTCGGTGCAGGCGTGGACCTCCACGGCGGCGAGGTCCGCCCCGGCGCGGGCATTGAGCATGGTCATGCTGTCCACCATGGCCTGGTAGTGTTTCGGAGAGACCAGGTCCCCCTTGATGCCGGTGGTCAGTACCCCGGTGCCCAGGGCCTTGGTGAGGATCAGCACATCCCCCGGCTGGGCCCCGATGTTCCGCAGGATGCGGCCCGGGTGAACGAAGCCGGTGACGCAAAGGCCGTATTTTGGTTCGCTGTCCTGGATCGTGTGTCCGCCGGCGATGGGACAGCCGGCCTCCCGTGCCTTGTCGTGTCCGCCCTCTAAGATCTTGCGGAGGATCTCCGGGGGCAGGCAGTCCGGCACGCAGAGGAGGTTCATGGCAAGACGCGGCGTGCCCCCCATGGCGTAGACGTCGCTGAGGGCGTTGGCGGCCGCGATCTGGCCGAAGGTATAGGGATCATCCACGATGGGCGTGAAGAAGTCCACCGTCTGGATGACCGCGAGATCCTCGCTGACCTGGTAGACGCAGGCGTCGTCGCTGCTGTCATAGCCCACCAGCAGATTGGGGTCCTGCAGGTTGGGCAGTCCGGTCAGGAGGGCTGTCAGGGCGCCCGGCCCCAGCTTGGCCGCTCAACCGGCAGCGGTGGTCAGCCGCGTCAGCCGCAGATTCTCTGCCATATGGATCACCTCGCTTTCCTCCGCAGAGTCATCCCATCCGGCTCCCGTTGCCTGGAAAAGGCAGGGGGCGCGGGGGAAAATGGGTCCGGTCTGTCAGACCGTGAGTTCGATCAAAAGGCCTCCGCCCCTGGACGTACAGGGCGGCGTGTCCCATGCGCATAGGGGGGTCCTGCCTGCTCTTAGAGCCTGTTTAAAATCTCCCCGCACATGTCTTGGCGGCGTATTTTCCGCCCTGACTGCGTTAAAAATCCTTGCCATCCGTCAGGATGCCTGCGGATTTTTGCCTTGCAGGGCAAAAAATC
>JAAWIL010000023.1 GCA_022796315.1 Oscillibacter sp.
CACGCCGCCGATGCCGCTGCCGTCCTGCTGGTAGTCGGTCCAGTATTCAAAATGGTGGCGGTTGCGGCCCTTGTGGTGGAGCCAGGCGGCGCTGTAGCCGTCGGTCCGGCGCTGCTGGTCGTTGGGGCTGTGGTCTCCCTGGAAGTAGCGGACCCCGGCCAGGAACTCCGTGGGGGAGTACTTGCTGAGATCATGGGTGAGACCCTGCCAGTAGAGACCAAGCCGGAAGCAGTATTTCCGCACCAGCGCCCGGTGGCGGTGGATGGTTTTCAGATGGGCCCAGAAGTACAAGGAAGGTCACCTCACGATCAGATTGGCGGGCGGAGGAGTCCGGCCCGCTGTCTCTACAGTATAGCACAGCTATGATAAAAAGACGAGAGAAACTTTGCATGGAAATTCTCCGGAGGAGAACACTAGGGAGGTGTATGGAGGTGTTGGGATGGAAACGGCGATTTTTGTCTGTTCGGAGTCCTGGCGAACGCTGCTGCCGCCGGGGGTGCAGACCCCGGCCACGGAGGAGGACCTGGCGGTCCGGCGATGGGACCTTTTGGCGCTGACGCCCCAGGGCCTGCCCGCAGAGGGGAGCTGCCTCCTGCTGCTGGCGCCGGGGGACTGCGCGGAGCTGGAGGGCCTCCGGGCGGAGCGGGTGGTGACCTACGGCCTGTCCCCCCGGGACAGCCTGACGCTGTCCAGTCTGGCGGAGCCGGTGCTGTGTGTGCAGCGGGCGCTGCCACGGCCGGACGGAACGGTGATCGAGCCCCAGGAGTTCCCCTTGCCGGATCTTCCGGCGCCTGCGGAGGAGCTGCTTCCGCTGTTGGGACTGCGATTGTTGCAAATGCCGCTGGAAACCGCCTTCCGCCTGTGATATAATCAAAATATCCACTTATGAAGGAATCGGAAGCCCGCCCATTCGGATGGCAAAGGGCGGCGGGAGCGGTCATGGACCGGAAAAGGAGGGATCTCATTGGGCGGTTGGATTCTGCTGGGGGCCCTGGCGGTGGGCGTTGGTTTTTTGATGCACTGGCTGTACGGCGACAAGAGCGGCGCGACGCCCTGCTGCGGCTGCGGACAGTGCATTGCCGCGGGCCACTGTGTGATGGGGCGGCGAAGAGCGGCAAAAAAGCGGGAAAAGGACCAGGATCCGTCTTGACAAACCGGAGAAAAAGGATATAATAGATTCGTTATTTTGGAAAACGCGATGAAAAAGCCAGCCTTGCGACACGGGTCGAAGCGAGAGGGGAGACGGTGCGAGCCCCTTGTCCACGCCGGAAGGCCGCCACTTTGGAGCAGACCGCGGCGAGCGGGACGGCTCATCCCCGTTACAGGATGGCTCAAGATATCCCCGGCGGGGATAATTAGGGTGGTACCGCGAAGAAGTCCTTCGCCCCTGACAGTGTCAGGGGCGTTTTTTGTTCAAAAGGAGGCGTTTGGTGAAGAATTTCCAGAACTATACTCCGGAAAAGTACAGCGGGCCTGACTATGAAAAGGTAGAAGATGGAATCTACAGAGGGAAGAATCCCTATTGGGAGCCGGGGTGGGGGCACGAGGAGCTTTTCCTGACCTCCATGACCTTTGAAATGGAGCCGGAGTGTTACGGCGAGGAGGGCGGCTGCCCACAGGATATTACGCAGATTCCCTTTGAGAGTATTCTGGACAACTATTCCGTATTCGTCACCGATTTCTATGACGCCCTGAACCGGGACAGCGCCCGCGTCTGTTATCAGGAATTCGGCGCCTTTGAAATCGAGGATATCCGGAACCTGCGCGCCCTGATCGGCAGGCGGTTTTACGCCGTGCCCTGTGGAAAGGATGACCCGGAGGGCAATGGTTCCGACTATAAAATTGTCATCGAATAACAAAAAAAGTTTATTTTCAGGAGGTAATACCCATGTCTCATCCCTATTACGGCCTCAATGAGCTGCGGGAGATGTTCCTGAGCTACTTTGAGAGCAAGGGGCACCTGCGCCTGCCCAGCTTCTCCCTGATCCCCCCGGCCGGGGACGCCAGCCTGCTGCTGATCAACAGCGGCATGGCCCCCATGAAGACCTGGTTCACCCGGGAGGAGGAGCCTCCCCGGGACCGGGTGACCACCTGCCAGAAGTGCATCCGCACCGGCGATATTGAAAACATCGGCAAGACCGACCGCCACGGCACCTACTTCGAGATGCTGGGCAACTTCTCCTTCGGCGACTATTTCAAGGAGAGCGCCATCCCCTGGACCTGGGAGTTCCTGACAGAGGTGGTGGGCCTGGAGCCGGACCGGCTCTATCCCTCCATTTACCTGGACGACGAGGAGGCCTTTGAGATCTGGCACAAGAAGGTGGGCATCCCGGAGGAGCGGATCTTCCGCTTCGGCAAGGGGGACAACTTCTGGGAGCATGGAGCGGGCCCCTGCGGCCCCTGTTCCGAGGTCTACTATGACCGCGGGGAGGAGCACGGCTGCGGCAAGCCCGGCTGCACCGTTGGCTGTGAGTGCGACCGGTATATCGAGGTGTGGAACAACGTCTTCACCCAGTTCAACAACGATGGGGAGGACCACTACACCGACCTGAAGCAGAAGAACATCGACACCGGTATGGGCTTGGAACGGCTGGCCTGCGTGGTGCAGAATGTGAACTCCCTGTTTGACGTGGACACGGTGATGAACATCACCAACAAGGTCAGTGAGATCACCGGCGCCCACTACGGCGAGAGCGTCAAAACCGACGTCAGCCTCCGGGTCATCACGGATCATATCCGCTCCTCCGTCATGATGATCTGCGACGGCGTGCTGCCCAGCAACGAGGGCCGGGGCTATGTGCTGCGCCGCCTGCTGCGCCGGGCGGCCCGCCACGGAAAGCTCCTGGGGGTCAACGCCGCCTTCCTCTTTGATGTGGTGGACACCGTGGTTCGGGAGAACGAGCGCGCCTATCCGGAGCTGCGGGAGAAGCAGGCCTACATCACCAAGGTCATCCGCACGGAGGAGGAGAACTTCGCCAAGACCATTGACGGCGGCATGAAGATCTTCTCTGACCTGCTGGCGGCCCACAAGGCCAAGGGGGAAACCGCCTTCTCCGGGGCGGACGCCTTCAAGCTCTACGATACCTACGGCTTCCCGGTGGATCTGACTGCCGAGATGGTGGCCGACGAGGGCATGACCTTGGACCGGGAGGGCTTTGACGCGGAGATGGAGGCCCAGCGGGTCCGCGCCCGGAAGGCCCGGGAGGCCCTGGGAGACCTGGGCTGGGCCGGCATTGAGTTCGGCAGCGAGATGCCCGCCACGGAGTTCGTGGGCTACGAGCAGAACGAGACCAGCGCCAAGGTGCTGGCCATTGTGGTGGAGGGCGAGCTCCAGGACGAGATTGTCGCCGGGGCCGAGGCCACCATCGTGCTGGACAAAACCACCTTCTACGCTGAGATGGGCGGTCAGACTGCGGACCACGGCATGCTCCGGGCCGGTCCCAACGCCCCGGCGGAAAGCGCTTCCGCCGCGTTCCAGGTGACGGACGTCCAGAAGAACAAGGGCGGCAAGTTCCTCCACACCGGCCGCCTGCTGGAGGGCCGCCTGATGGTGGGGGATACCGTCACCACCTCCATTGACACCGAGCGCCGCAAGGCCATCCGCCGGGCTCACAGCGCCACCCACCTGCTGGACGCCGCCCTGAAGAAGGTCCTGGGAGACCACGTCCATCAGGCGGGCTCTTTGGTGGAGCCGGACCGCCTCCGCTTTGACTTTACCCACTTTGAGTCCATCACCCCGGAGCAGCTGGCAGAGATCGACCGGCTGATCAACGACGCCATCCTGGAGGGCATCCCTGTGGTCACAGAGGTCCTGCCCATTGAGGAGGCCAAGCGCAAGGGCGCCGTGGCCATGTTCGGCGAGAAGTACGGCGACGTTGTCCGCGTGGTGGAGATGGGGGACTTCTCCATGGAGTTCTGCGGCGGCACCCACCTGGACAACACCGCCAAGGCCGGTTCCTTCCGGATCAAGTCGGAGACCTCCATCGCCTCCGGCGTCCGCCGGATTGAGGCCACGGTGGGCAGGCTGACCCTGGAGACGGTGAACCGGAACCAGGAGATGCTGTTCCATGCCGCCCAGATGCTGAAGACGAACCCCGGCGAGCTGGAGGCCAAGATCGACCAGCAGCTGACGGAGATGAAGGAGCTGCGGAAGAACCTGGAGAAGTTCCAGGCGGAGGCGTCCCTGGGGGAGGCCCGGCAGTTCCTGATGAGCGCCAAGCAGGTGGGGGACCTGAAGGTCCTGACCGCCATCCGCAACGGCCTGGACGCCAACGGCCTGCGGCAGATGGGCGACTTCCTGCGGGACAAGGAGCCCGCCGTGGTCGCCGTGCTGGCCTCAGTGAACGGGGAGAAGATCAGCTTCCTGGCTGTCTGCGGCAAGGAGGCGGTGGCCAAGGGCATCAAGGCCGGCGACCTGGTGAAGAACGTGTGCACGATCTGCGGCGGCAAGGGCGGCGGCAAGCCGGACAGCGCCA
Organism: Oscillibacter sp.; assembly: GCA_022796315.1. Lineage (GTDB taxonomy): Bacteria > Bacillota > Clostridia > Oscillospirales > Oscillospiraceae > Oscillibacter. The sequence goes on from JAAWIL010000023.1 coordinate 4,476, forward strand.
TGGGCGGCGGCACGGATCTGCTGAAGCTGGACGATGCTCTGGCCAGTGTAGACGATTTTGTGGCCGGCAAGGTGAGCTGAAGAGCAAAAGAGAAGCAGGCGAAGCCGGAAAAAGTTTCGCGCAAGCCTCACCGAGGGCTTGCAGGGGGTCCAGGGGGCGGCGCCCCCTGGGTTCCGGAGCGAAGCGAACGGTCCAAAGTCCGCCAAATCGAACCAATATACAGGGTCAAAAAAGAAATCCAACCGCAAAGAAAGGAGCCTCCCATGCTCATCCCATTTGACACCATGGAGACCACCGTCATTCCCCACATGCGGGGCGGCGAAAAGGAGGTCTCCGCCCAGATGTACACCGACTCCCTGAGCAAGATCATGCGGGGCCGCCTGATCCCCGGCGCCACCATCGGTCTCCATACCCACGAGACCAGCTGCGAGATCATCTACATCCTCTCCGGAACCGGCAAGGTCCTGTACGACGGAGTCTGTGAGTCCCTGTCCCCGGGCAGCTGCCACTACTGCCCCAAGGGGCATTCCCGCAGTCTCATCAACGACAATCCCGAGGGCGGGGAGGACCTGTGCTTCTTCGCTGTCGTTCCCGAGCAGTGAGGTGAGAGGATGCTGCCGAAAGACCCCATGATTCTCCTGAGCGTTGTCAACACCAAGCTCCGGGACGAGTTCCCCAGCCTCTCGGAGCTCTGCGCCGCCCTGGACGCGGACGAGGCGGCCCTGCGGGAGACTCTGGCTCAGCTGAACTATCAATACGACGCCCAGCGGAACCAGTTTGTATTGTATAAGGAGGACACCATGGAGACAGCACTGCCCCATTTCAAATACCACCCGGACCCTCTGAAAACCGAGATGTTCAAAAAGCAGGAAAAACCCTCCCTTTGTCCCTGCTGCGGAAAGGAGACCCTTATTACCTACGAGGGACCCTTCTACAGCATCAAAACCATCCGCGGCCTCTGCCCAGACTGCATCGCCAGCGGCGCGGCGGCGGAGAAGTACGACGGCGCCTTTCAGGACGGCACGTTTGTGGACGAGGTCAGCGACCCCGCCAAGCTGGAGGAGCTGGTTTCCCGCACACCGGGCTACTGCGGCTGGCAGCAGGAGTACTGGCGGGCCCACTGCGACGACTACTGCGCGTTCGTTGGGTATGTGGGTTATAAAGACCTGGTGTCTATGGGCATTCTGGAGGAGATTCAGGAGGACAAGGGGCTGGATTCCTGGGTCCTGGAAAATCTGACGGCTCTGGACAGCGGCAGCGTACAGGGCTATCTGTTCCGCTGTCTCCACTGCGGCAGACATTTGCTGTGGGTGGACTGTGATTAAATCTGCGAACAAGGGAGGATGCTTTCATGTCTGATTGCTTATTCTGTAAAATTGCCGCCGGGGAAATTCCAAGCTCCAAGGTTTACGAGGACGAGCTCTGCTGCGCCTTCTATGACATCGCCCCCCAGGCGCCCACCCATTTTCTGGTGATCCCCAAAGTCCACATCGGCTCTGTGTTCGAGGTGGGGCCGGAGAACAGCGGCACAGTGGCCCATATTTTTGAGGTCATCGCAAAGCTTGCCAAGGAGCAGGGCCTGGAGAGCTACCGGGTGGTCTCCAACATCGGCGAGCAGGCGGGGCAGAGCGTATTCCACCTGCATTTTCATGTGCTCTCCGGCCGGGATCTGACCTGGCCTCCGGGCTGAGCGGACTTTGGAAGCGGCGGCGGATGCCGCCGCTTCTGTGCTTTCGCCCCCCGGAGGGCAGCCGGCGCGCCGGGGTTTTGACCATAATTTCCGGCAGCAGTTCGTCAAATTTCAGCAAATAGACAAATCTGCCGAGAGTGGACAGGTTTTTGTTGTGTTTCCACCGGGAAAAAGATATAATGATCGAGTAAATTAAGTTGAAAAAGTGCAAAATACACTTTTTCAATCAGCGGGCGGGCAGCCCGCTGGTACGCGAAGCGCACATGAGTTCCGATGAAATGCAAGTCAAGGCCGCGTATGCAGCCGCCGGCGGAAATCAATCGCCGCCGGGTTCAAAAGGATCACATCATACGTTGGAACTTACTTGACGATCAATCATTTAGAGATGAAGAGGGATTCTCGATGGCGGTGCCGGCTTTGTTCAACAGCATTCTGAATCTCTGCATGATTCTGATTCTGGCGCGGATTATTCCGGGACAAGAAGAGAATCATGTGGTCGGTCATGCCTGAAACGAGCGCGGGCCGGTGCTGGAACGTGGAAGCGGTCAGAGCCGGAGAATCGTGAAATCATGCAGCCTATGGTTCGACCAACGGACCGTAGGCTTTTTGCATTCGGAGCGCCAATCAACGATGGAGGGAATGAATGAGCGTATGAAAATCAAAGCAACCGCAGCCATTATGGAGTGCCTGCTGGAGCAGGAGGTGGACACCGTCTTCGGCTACCCCGGCGGGACGATCCTGAACCTCTATGACGAGCTCTACCGCTACAGGGACAGAATCCACCATGTGTTAACCGCCCATGAGCAGGGGGCCGCCCACGCCGCCGACGGCTACGCCCGCTCCACCGGCAAGGTGGGCGTGTGCTTCGCTACCTCCGGCCCCGGGGCCACCAACCTGACCACCGGCATCGCCACCGCCCACCTGGATTCCTCTCCCGTGGTGTTCATCACCTGCAACGTGGGAGAGAATCTGTTGGGCAAGGACGCCTTCCAGGAGGTGGACATCACCGGCATCGCCATGCCCATCACCAAGGCCACCTTCCTGGTCCGGGAGGCCGCGGAAATCCCCGATGTGATGCGCCAGGCCTTCGCCGTGGCGGCCAACGGCCGTCCGGGACCGGTGCTTATTGACTTTTTGAAGAATGTCACCGGCCCCAATGAGGAGATCGAGTACACCTTCATCCCCTGGCGGGAGAACCGGAGCAGCGCCGGAATGCGGCGGCTGAACCGGGACCACGAACTGAAGAAGCCAACCCCCAACCAGGAGGACGTGGATACCCTCCTGGACATGATTGCCGCGTCGGAGCGGCCCCTCCTGATCTGCGGCGGCGGCGTGGTCCTGGGCCGGGCAGACAAGGAGTTCCGGGAGTTCGCCGAGAAGCTGGACGCCCCGGTGGCCATCAGCCTCATGGGCGGCGGCGGCTTCTCCGGGAGCCACCCCCTCACCACCGGCATGATCGGAATGCACGGGTCCAAGGCCTCCAACACCGCCTGTCACGAGTGCGACCTATTGATCGCCGTGGGCTGCCGGTTCTCCGACCGGGTGGCCCTGAGCCCGGCTACCTTCGCCAGCCAGGCCAAAATTGTCCAGATCGACATCGACCGGGCGGAGATCGACAAAAATGTGCTGACGGACCACCACATCATCGGGTCCGCCCGCCGGGTGCTGACGATGCTGAATGAGAAGCTGCCCCAGTACAGCCACCAAGCGTGGAAGGAGCATATCTTGCCCCTCCGGGCCCCGTCGGTGGCGGAGGCGAGCGACCACCTGACGCCCCAGCAGGTGCTGGAGACCATCCGGATTCAGATGCCGGAGGACGCCATTGTGGCCACGGACGTGGGCCAGCACCAGATGTGGGCCATCAAATACCTGCACTTCCAGTACCCCGGCCAGATGCTCACCAGCGGCGGCTTCGGCACTATGGGCTTTGGCCTGGGCGCGGCCATCGGCGCGCAGACCGCCCACCCGGACCGGCGGGTGCTCCACATCACCGGGGACGGGTGCTTCCGCATGAACTGCCATGAGCTGGCCACCGTCCAGCACTACGGCCTGCCCATCATCACCGTGGTCTTCAACAACGGCACTCTGGGCATGGTCCGCCAGTGGCAGAGCCTGATCTACGGCAAGCGCTACTCCGAGACCACCCTGGACCGGGGACCGGACTTCGTGAAGCTGGCGGAGGCCTACGGCATCCGGGGCTTCCGGGTCAAAACGGCGGCGGAGATGGAGACCGCCCTGGCCCAGGCCCTGGCCCTGCGGAAGCCTGCGGTCATCGACTGTACCTTGGACATTGACGAGATGGTGCGGCCCATGGTGGCCGCCGGTGCGGAGATCACGGATTTCCTGCTGAGTGAAGGAGGAGACTGACCATGAGAAAGCAATGGGACATGGCGAAGAAGCTCTATACCCTCTGCGTTCTGGCTGACGATACCCCCGGTATCCTCAGCCAGGTGGCCCGGCTCTTCTCCCGCAAGGGCTACAACATTGAGTCCATCGTCACCGGGGCCACGGACCGGCCCCACACCGCGCGTCTTTCCATCAACATCCTGGCGGACGAGCTGGTGGTGAACCAGCTGGCCACCCAGTGCCGGCGGATTCTGGGGGTCCAGGCGGTGAAGATTCTGGACGAGGAGACCTGCGTCCGCCGGGAGATCGCCCTGATTAAGGTCCGGGCGGCGGACCACGGGTCCAGGGATGAGATCATCCAGCTGACCAACATCTTCCGGGGCCACATTATGGACGTGGACCGGGAGTCCCTGACCGTCTGGGTCTTTGGCACCCAGAGCAAGAACGCGGCGCTGATCCAGATGCTGGAGGACTTTGGCATTCTGGAGATCGCCACCACCGGTACGATCGCCATTGAACGCGGGCGTAGCACGATATATGACGACAACAAATTGAAGGAGGAATATAACTATGGCAAACATGTACTATGAGAAGGACTGTGACCTGGGCAAGCTGGACGGGAAGAAGATCGCCATCATCGGCTACGGCTCCCAGGGCCATGCCCACGCTTTGAACCTGAAGGACTCCGGCTGCGACGTCTGTGTGGGCCTGCGGAGCGGAAGCCGTAACTGGGAGGCCGCCGAGCAGGCCGGGCTGAAGGTTCGGACCATCTCCGAGGCCGCCCAGTGGAGCGACATCGTCATGATTCTGATCAATGACGAGGTCCAGGCCGAGGTCTACCAGCAGGAGATCGCCCCCTACCTGGAAGCCGGCAATGTGCTGATGTTTGCCCACGGCTTCAACATCCACTTCAAGCAGATTGTGCCCCCTAAGGACGTAGACGTCATCATGATCGCTCCCAAAGGCCCCGGACACACCGTCCGCTCCCTCTATACCGGCGGCAAGGGCGTGCCCTGCCTGCTGGCCGTGGAGCAGGACGCCACCGGCAAGGCCCACGACATCGGCCTGGCCTATGCGGCGGGCATCGGCGGCGCCCGGGGCGGCGTGATGGAGACCACCTTCCAGGATGAGACCGAGACGGACCTCTTCGGCGAGCAGGCCATCCTCTGCGGCGGCGTGGTGGAGCTGATGAAGCTGGGCTTCGAGACCCTGGTAGAGGCCGGTTACGCTCCGGAGAACGCCTACTTCGAGTGCATCCACGAGATGAAGCTCATCATTGACCTCATCAACAAGGGCGGCGTGGCCATGATGAACTACTCCATCTCCGACACCGCCGAGTACGGAGAGTACGTCTCCGGCTCCCGGATTCTGCCCTATGAGGAGACCAAGAGGAACATGAAGGCCGTGCTGGCGGACATCCAGGACGGCGTGTTCGCCGGGAAGTGGATTGCCGAGAACAAGAACGGCCGGACCTTCTTCAACGCCAAGCGCCGCCAGCTGGCCAACCATCCCATGGAGGTTGTGGGCGCGGAGCTGCGGCGCAATATGCTCTGGGGCGACGATGTGGACCCCGATACCGCCTCGAACTGAGAGGAGGAGTTTTCTTGAGAAGTGACGTCATCAAACGGGGAATGCCGGCGGCGCCCAACCGCTCTCTGCTGTACGCCCTGGGCTACACCAAGGAGGAGCTGGAGCGCCCCCTGATCGGCGTGGTCTGCTCCTATAACGAGATCGTCCCCGGCCATATGAACCTGGACAAGATTGCCGAGGCGGTGAAGGCCGGCGTCCGGGCCGCCGGCGGCACCCCGGTGGAGTTCCCGGCCATCGCCGTCTGCGACGGCATCGCCATGGGCCACGTGGGCATGAAGTACTCCCTGGTGACCCGGGAGCTGATCGCCGACTCCACCGAGGCCATGGCCATGGCCCACCAGTTTGACGGCCTGGTGATGATTCCCAACTGTGACAAGAACGTGCCGGGCCTCCTGATGGCGGCGGCGCGGGTCAACATCCCCACCATCTTCGTCTCCGGCGGTCCCATGCTGACGGGCACCTTGAACGACGGCCGCCGCACCTGCGTCAGCCACATGTTCGAGGCCGTGGGCGCCTACTACGCCGGAAAGCTGGACGAGGCCGGGGTAGAGGAGTACGAGTACAACGCCTGTCCCACCTGCGGCTCCTGCTCCGGCATGTACACGGCCAACTCCATGAACTGCCTGACGGAGGCCATCGGCATGGCCCTCCGGGGCAACGGCACCATCCCGGCGGTGTACTCCGCCCGGCTGCGCCTGGCCAAGCACGCCGGCATGAAGATCATGGAGCTGGTGGAGCGGGACATCAAGCCCCGGGATATCATGACCGAGGCCGCCTTCCACAACGCCGAAACCGTGGACATGGCCCTGGGCTGCTCCACCAACACCATGCTCCACCTGCCCGCCATCGCCCACGAGTGCGGCATTGAGCTGAGCTTTGACATGTCCAACGAGATCTCCGAAAAGACGCCCAACCTCTGCCACCTGGCCCCCGCCGGTTTTACCTACATGGAGGACCTGGAGCGGGCCGGCGGCGTGTATGCCGTCATGGCGGAGCTCTGTAAAGCAAATCTCCTGGACACCTCTTTGCTGACCTGCACCGGCAGGACAGTGGCGGAGAATTTGGAGGGCGTGGTGAATCGGAATCCGGAGGTGATCCGGCCCCTGGAGAATCCCTACTCCCGGACCGGCGGCATCGCCGTGCTGAGGGGGAACATCGCCCCCGACGGCTGCGTGGTGAAGCAGGCCGCCGTGGCGCCGGAGATGATGGTCCACACCGGCCCCGCCCGGGTCTTCGACGGGGAGGATGAGGCCATTGCCGCCATCTATGATGGAAAGATCCGTAAGGGCGACGTCGTTGTGATCCGCTACGAGGGCCCCAGAGGCGGCCCTGGAATGCGTGAGATGCTGAACCCCACCTCTGCCATCGCGGGCATGGGGCTGGACAAGGACGTGGCCCTCATTACCGACGGCCGCTTCTCCGGCGCCACCCGGGGGGCCTCCATCGGCCACGTCTCCCCGGAGGCGGCCTCCGGCGGTCCGATCGGCCTGGTGGAGGAGGGGGACATCCTCTCGATTGACATCCCCAACCATACCATCACGTTGCAGGTGGACGAGGAGACCCTGGCGGCGCGGAGGGCCCGGTGGGTCTGCCCGGAGCCCCGGGTGAAAACCGGCTACCTGGCCCGGTACGCCAAGCAGGTTTCCTCCGCCGACCGGGGCGCGGTGTTAGAGTGATGGATATCTGAAAGGAGGCGGCGCGATGTATCGGGCGCTTTCCCATCTGCTGCTGTACAGCGACCTGGGAGAGGACGAGATCCTGGTCCGCTTGGCGGAGCTCTTCCGGGACTGGGAGCGGGGGGAGGACCGGGACGTTCTGGTGGGCCGGGTCTACGCCCAGGTCAAGCGTCTGCTGGATCTGGCTACGGCCTGCGGCTTTGACGAGAACCTGTGGCAGTGCTATCTCACCTGGCTGCTGATGACCAACCACAACTCCTTCACCCAGACCTGCGAGCGGGTGGGTCCCGGAGTGGGCAGTGTGAACCACTTTGCAAAAAACGACTTCGCCGTCTTCCGCCGCCTGATGGACTTCGACTTCACCCCCTTGGAGCGAGACCTGGGCATTGACTGCTTCTCCGTCCTCTGCCGCTACCAGGCCATCCCCAAGCGGGAGCGAACTTACAACCGGGATATCAGCCGTCAGGTTCTGGCTCTGCGCCGGGTTCTGGCGGAGACCCGGAATGTGGAGGAGATGTTTCAGGCCGTGACGGACTACTACCGCCGGTACGGCTACGGCCTATTCGCCATGAACCGGGCCTTCCGGGTCCGGCGGGCAGGGGAGGGCGTGGAGTTCCTGCCCATCAGCAACACGGATCAGGTGCTGCTGGAGGACCTCCTGGGCTGTGAGCAGCAGAAGCGGGCGCTTCGGAGCAACACGGAGGCCTTCCTCCAGGGAAAGCGGGCCAACAATGTGCTGCTCTATGGCGATGCCGGCACCGGGAAGTCCACCAGCGTCAAGGCCCTCATCAACGAGTACTATGACCGGGGCCTGCGGATGATCGAACTCTATAAGCACCAATTTCAGGATTTGTCCGCGGTTCTGGCCCAGATCAAGAACCGGAATTACCGTTTCATCCTCTTTATGGACGACCTGTCCTTTGAGGAGAACGAGGTGGAGTACAAGTTCTTAAAAGCGGTCATCGAGGGCGGCGTGGAGACCCGGCCGGACAATGTGCTGATCTACGCCACCTCCAACCGCCGGAATCTGGTCCGGGAGACCTGGAATGACCGGACGGACATGGAGCACCACGGCGACCTCCACCGCTCTGACACGGTAGAGGAGAAGATGTCCCTGTCGGCCCGGTTCGGCGTGACCATCCACTTCAGCGCACCGACGCAGAAGGAGTACCACGCCATCGTCAAGGCCCTGGCCCAACGGCGGGGAATCCAGCTGGAGGAGGCGGAGCTGCTGACCAGGGCCAACGCCTGGGAGATCCGCCATAAGGGTTTTTCCGGCCGGGCGGCCCAGCAGTTCATCGACTACCTGGAGGCCGAATATAGTCAACACACTTGAACTCGGCAACCCGATTTTCAAAGCGGGCACAGCCCGCGGCACATAGCATGTGCCGTGTTTTTCCGAGGAAGTTCACCGTCAGGCCGTTTCACGCCCTCAGGGGCATCTATGCGCCCCTGGGCTGAAAAGAAGCCATTGCTCCTTTTCAACTGCGGTGACTGTAGCCGTCGGGGTGCGGGCAGAGGGCGAAGAAAGCAAAACGAGAGCGGCGCTGCGTAGCAGCGCCGCTCTGATTCATAACAGTTCCGACAACGCTGGAACTGCCTGGATTATACAACCCCGACAGAGACAATCGCCGTGGGGCCGTCGGCTCCGCCGATGAGGATGGGGAACTGACTGAGGTCCGCGGGATAGGTGACCTTCACGGCGCTGCCGGAGGCGTTGACTGCCAGGTCCATCTCAAGGTCCATACCAAGGCTCATGGCAAGCTGGTTCTCCGCGTCTTCCTCCAGGTCCATGCTCATGTCCATCTCGATGCCGGCAGTGACATGTTTCAAATTCCCATTGCTTCCCACTGTGTAGGTATAGGAGCAGTTGGACAGATCCACGGACAGATTGATGTTCTCCAGATAGCCCTCGGAGAGCGTGTCCAGAGCGCCGCCCATCATCCCGAAGAGATCATGGATCATCCCGCCAAAGGCGCTGTTCAGGGCCAGGGTGTACACGGTGTCCCCGCCGGAGCGGCTGGAGGTGATGGTGTCAATGAAGGGCAGCATGGAGGCGCTCATCTGGCCGGTTCCGGCCTCCAGGAGTTCCTGGTAGGAGGCCAGGATGCTGTCCAGCTCCTCGCTTACGTCGGTCTTGTAGGAGCTGCCGTTCTGGCGGGAGTACATCCAGCCGTCCTTCAGCCACATTCCGATATCAATGGACTCACCCATGGCGGAGCCCGTCATGGTGACGGCCATCTGGGGCTTCTCGTCCAGAACCATCTGGATTCGGCCCTGGTAAGTGATGGGCATGGTCTCACCCTGGTTCAGGGGCTCGCCGTCCACAACGCCGGTGAGAGACATCGCGACCTCCGCCTTGGCGTCCATATGGACATCCAGGGCGCTGCCAAGGTTGGCGGAATAGGCCATCAGGGCCCGGTAGGTCTCAATCTTGCTGGTGATGGGCTTGGCGGCGGAGGCGTCAACGGCTCCGCTTTTGATGAGGCTGTCCAGCAGGTAGGTGCTGCCGTCCTTGAGGTCGCAGCCCAGGGCCTGATAGGTGACGGCGGCCAGATCGTCCCGCAGGAAGGTGCCGGAGAATACGGAGGGATCAAAGAGCCCCTTGGCGGCGGCAAAGCCGGCGGCGTCCTCGTACTGGAAGTCCTGGCCGTCCTGGTATCCCAGGGCGCGCAGCAGGAACACCACATAGCTCTGGGCCGTGCAGGGCCGGGAGGCGCCGAAGGCGGTCTCAGAGACGCCATTGGAAATGCCGTTGGTGTACAGCCAGGCCACATAGGGTGCGGCGGTGCCGCCCACATCGGTGAAGGGATGGGTGATCTCCTTGGAGGCGTACTTGGCGGCGGCCTCCTCCTCGGCGCCGTAGAGGCGGACCAGCATGATGGCGGCCTCGGAGCGGGTGGGGGCGCGGTCCAGGGCATAGCCGCCGGAGGCGGTTCCCCGGAACATGCCGATAGCGGCCAGATCCTCCGCCGCCGCGTCAAAGTCAGAGGCGGACGCGCTGACGCAGAGGGCTGCCGTCAGCAGCAGCGTGGTGAACAGGATGGTGAGAAAGCGCTTCATAGGGACACTCCTTTCACAGAAACAGATTATTTTCATTATATACCTTTTCAGAATCAGCGTCAAGCGTGGCAAAGTTCCTTTTGCGCGGCGCTTTTCGTTGGAACTCTTGCGAATTTTTTGGTTGAACCGGGGAGTTTTCCATGATATCATCAGAAAAAAGTTGGAGTGCGGGAAGAGCCTATGAAAAATGTGTTATTAAGCGCGGACAGCGAAATCAGCGTGTTCCGCGTTCCGGATGAAGTGGCGGAGAACCTGGAACAATACTGTTTGGAGTTCTGCGGTCACTGGCTGCATGAGAGTCCCGACGCAGCGGGCTATCGTGTGAAAACGGGCAATATGACCGTCGTATCTTATTCGGAAAAAGATTTTATAACCTATTTGAATCAATACATCTGTGAGGAACCGTCGGTCCTGATTGCGACACTTGCCGGCGTCTTTGAAGAGGAGCACCTGCCGAAAGAATATATCGGGCTGCCATATTTCAACTTCTGACAAAGGATTTTGCCGGAAGGCGTTCCATGAGGGGCCACTGCCCGCGCTGTAGTTTGGTGAGGAATTTAAAAACAGGACGCTCCACGGCGCGAAAGGAAGCACTCGGAGGGGCCGGAGGCTCCCCGGAAGAATGTGCATCCGAATGGATGAAAAACAACGGGTGAAATGTTCCCGATTGGTAGCATCAAAGGGAGGTGATGAAATGCACTTTCAGCGGTTGGAGGATTTGCGGGTCGATCATGACCGGACGCAGGTCCAGATTGCGCACTACCTGAATATGGGCAGAAATGTCTATTGGCGTTATGAGAAGGGCATCCGGGAGATTCCCACGTGGGCGGTGGTGAAGCTGGCGGACTACTATCAGGTCAGCACGGACTATCTCCTGGGCCGCACCGACGATCCGGCGCCTCCGCCGCCCGCCCGGCCCCGATGAGGCGGCTGGCCATTTTCGCGGGGTCCTTCTCCCTTGGGATTTTCCTGGCCCAGTATCTGCTGCCGCAGAGCTGGCTGCTCCCCTGCGGAGTACTGGCCTTCGGGGCCGCTTGCGGCCGGTGGTTCCTCCGGGACGACCGGGGACGCCGCCTGCTCCTGGCGGGAGTGGGTCTGGCCTTGGGCCTTGGCTGGAACTGGCTCTTCCTCCGGCAGGTGCAGGGGCCCATGGAGGCCCTGGCCGGGAGGGACCTCACTGCCGTGATGACGGTTCTGGAGTACCCGGAGACCACGAAGACCGGCCTCAGGGTTACCATACGGATGGAGGGCCTGTCCGGCAAGGCAGCCCTCTACGGAGACGAGTCTCTGGAACCGCTCCAGCCGGGGCAGACGGTCCAGGGGGTTGTCCGACTTCGGAGCGCCGCCCGAATTCGGGAAGACGAGATCCGAAACTTCACCGCCCAGGGCGTGTTTCTTCTGGCCTATCCGCAGGGGGAACTGACCGTGGGCAATAGCCCCGCAGACGCGCTCCGGCGGTGGCCGGTCCGGCTGGGACAGGCCATGCGGGAGCGGATTGCGGCGCTGTACGATCCGGAGACCGCGCCGTTCCTGATGGCGATCCTCACCGGGGAGAAGACCAACCTGCCGGAGGAGGCCCTCTCGGATCTCTCCGAGGCGGGGCTGTACCACATTCTGGCAGTATCGGGAATGCACTGCGGGTTTCTCCTGGGGCTGCTCCAGTGTCTGGTGGGGAAGCACCGCCGCCGTCTGCTGGCGGCAGTTTCCGCTCTGACGCTGGTGGGCTACGCCCTGGTGACCGGCGGCAGGCCCTCTGTGGTGCGGGCCTGTGTGATGCTGCTGTTCCTGCTGGCCGCGCCGCTGTTTGGGCGGCAGAGCGACGGCCCCACGTCGCTCCTGACCGCCTTGGCCCTGATCCTGGCGGCGAATCCCTTTGCCGCTGCCTCCGTGGGGCTCCAGCTGTCCTTCGGGGCCATGGCGGGGATTCTCTGGGTCTCGCCCAGGCTGTACCAGACCCTGCTGGGAGAGGGAGACCATGGTAAGTTATTTCGCTTTACAGCCCTTAGCTTTTCCGTGACTATGGGCGCTCTGGTACTGACGGTGCCCCTGTCCGGGTACTATTTCGGGGCGCTGTCTCTGGTGTCGCCCCTGAGCAACCTGCTGTGCCTGGGAGCCGCCAGCGGAATCTTCCTCACCGGCCTGATCACCCTGGCGGTGGGGACGGCGCTCCCGCCCCTGGCTCCGGCGGTCTGCTGGATTCCTGCCGTGCTGGTGCGGTATCTGCTGGCGGCTGCCCACCTGTTGGCGAAGCTGCCTGGTCACGGGGTGTACTTCGCCAATCCCTACCTGAAGTACTGGCTGGCCTTTGCCTACCTGCTCTTTGGTGCGGCCTGCCTGCTGAGGCCGAAGGGACGGCGGAAGTACGCCCTGGCGGCCCTGCTGGCTGGGCTGACCCTGGTGGTGACGGTGCGCCTGGGCGCGGCGCGCTGCCAGGGGGATCTGGATGTGTTTGTGCTGGACGTGGGTCAGGGACAGTGCGTGCTGCTGGCCTCACAGGGGCAGTTTGCCCTGGTGGACTGCGGCAGCGGAAACAGTTGGTACAGCGCCGGCGGAATCGCCGCGGACCATTTGAGGAGCCTGGGCGGGCGCCGTCTGGACCGGCTGATTCTCACCCACTACGACAGCGATCATGTCAACGGCGTCACCACGCTGCTCACCCGTCTGGAGGTGGGAGAGCTTCTGGTGCCGGAGGAGGCGGACAGCGAGGGATTGCGGGAGGCAGTGCTCCTGGCCGCCGGGGACCACGGCACGCCGGTGCGGTTCGTGACGGGCCGGGAGGCGCTGTCCCTGGGCGCGGCCTCCCTGACGGTATTCCCGCCGGTGGCGCAATGCTCGCAAAAATCCCCAGCAGCCTCCGTCTGCTCACCGTTCCGGAAAAGAACTGCCTCACTGTCACC
>JAAWIL010000024.1 GCA_022796315.1 Oscillibacter sp.
ACGGTGGACTTCATAGACAAAACACGGCACATGGATGTGCCGGCGGCCTCGCCCGCCTTGAAAATCGGATACCGATTTTCAAGTGTTTTGACTATATATCGGAGGCTCCGCCTTAAAAAACGCCGCCCGGCATGAAAACCGGGCGGCGTTCGCGCGCTGTCATCGAACCATCTCGCAAATATTCCTTTTGAACGGAAAGGCCGGAAGGAATCTGTGCCATGTTTTGCGGTTTCCGCCGTAAACGGCAGCGAGCAAAACGGCTTCCATCCAATCATACCCGCCTCACTCCATCAGATCCCGCATCCGCAGCAGCAGCTTCAAGTCGTTGTCCACGCACACGGAGGCTGGCAGGCTGGGCGCGTAGCGCAGGGCGCCGCCCTTGTCGGGAGCCAGGGGGAGAATCACCGCCTCCCCCAGCCGGGACAGCGTCAGATTCCGGGCGTACCGGGCCCGGTAGGCGTTCTCCAAGGCCAGCAGGATGTCCCGGCTGTTTTGCAGGCATACCTGGGAGAATCGGAACACCGCCTCCCGGGCGCATTCCTTGTAGAAGCGCGGGAAGGCATAGGGGAGAATCAAATTCACCGAGGGCGTCAGCCCCGGAAGCGTCTTCTTCGCGCCGCTGACGGCATCGCCGCCAATGAAGGGATACATGGTGGATTCCACAAACCACGACCGCAGGTCCGGAACAAAGTACACGCTGTCCACCTCCCGGCCCTTGGCGGCCATCAGGTCCCGGCCCCGGCCGGACAGCAGACCCACCAGCACCTGGCGGATGTCCAGCCCCTCCCGCCGGAACAGGGGGTCCAGCACCTTGAGCCGGTTGCCGGAGTGGAGCAGATCGTCCACCAGCACCACCGGCCGCTGGAAGGAGCGGACGGTGCGGATCTGGCTCTCCAGGGGCGCGTAGCCGGGAAAGGCCTCAATCCCGAAGGATTTCAGATCTGCGGCAAATACCTTGTCGGTGTGAATGGTCTTGGTGACCGTATTGGGCACCGCGTTGCCCCGCAGAATCTTGCCGAAGGGAACGCACATCAGCGGTCCCAGCACCCTGGGCTGGACGGGCTCCGCCGGAACACCGCCCAGCTCTGTGATCTTCCGCACCAGCCGGTGGTAGATCACCTCCGCGTTGAGGGACAGCACCAGATTCCCCGGATAGAGGCCGCATACGGCCTGCTGGAACCGAAGATGGGCCATCCGCGCCGCAGGGAGCACATCGGAGGCCAGGGGCTCCTTCAGCGTGGTAATCACGTTTTGCAGCACCACCGCCGGGGCCCGCATATCCACCAGCAGCAGCCCCTCCTCTTCCGGTCCCGCCAGGACGAAGCCCTGCCGCTTCAGCAGCTCCACCGTCTCCGGCCGGGTGCTTCCCCCCCGCCAGACGGCATAGCTGCAATCCTCCTCCATGGCCCTGGAGAGGACCTCCGTCAGCAGCAGCTGCCCGATGTCATAGGTCCCCTCAGGAATCCGGATGGCATAGAGCCCCGTCAAAAGGCGGATGCGCCCGGCGGTCCGTACTCGGATCTCATTGGCCAGCTGCTCGCTGCCCAGGGCCTCGTAGAGCCCGGCGGAGTTTACGGTCCGCAGGGTCAGATAGCCCAGCACCCTGGGCCGTCCGCTGATATCCCGCAGGATACAGAGCTCGTCCTGGGGCTCCGGCGGCGGCGCGGCGGGCAGGGCGCGGCGGAGCTCGTCCAGCAGCGCCGGACTCCGGGCCCCCTCAAAGGAGAAGTCCAGGTAGCTGGTCCGGATAATCTGCTTGTACTGGGGCTCCCGCAGGTAGAGGCTGTCCTGGAAGATGAAGTCCTGCACCGCCGGGTCAATGAGGTTGGAAATATCCCGGCCCAGGTCGATATTCTCCCGGATACGGGTAGAGCTGATGTCCTCCAGATGGGTGGGGAGCTGGAGCTGGATCACGTCCCCCTGAATCCGGGAGAGATCCGCGTCGATCTCCCGGCCCTCCGCGTCGCTGGAGCGGCGGAAGACAATGTGGTTCAGGAAATGGACCGATCCCGGCGCCGGAGGGGCCTTGTAGGAGGAGGCTCCCGCCACCACGTCGGACCCCACGGTCAGATACAGCTCCCGGCCGGCGAAGATCTCCCGCAGGCGGTCCAGGTCCTCCGGCGAGGCTAGGTTCACCGGGATATTGTGGGGGAAGAGGTAGACGTCAAAGGCGTCCGCCACGGACATGCTGACGATCTGCCGCCGGATCAGAGAGGGCTGGGCCTTCTTGGACCAGGAGAACTCGTCCACCGCCAGATAGACCTCAAAACCCAGGTCCCGGATCGCCCGGACGATCCCCTTGTGGGACAGGGAGAAGGGATCGAAGGTGCCCGGGAAGAAGGCGGCCTTTTCCGGGGTCCGGAATTGGAAGGGGCCGGACTCGATGCCATGGCGCACCAGAAAGCGGTAGATGTGGCTGAGAGCGGCGGCGGTATAGAAGAAGGTCAGCTCCTCCTCCGGCTGCTCGCCGATGAGGAAGAGGATCTTCTTAGCCGTCAGGGTGAAGAGGAAGGTCCGGTCCTCCTCGCTCATGGCCTGGGAGGCAAAGAGCCCGCCCAGGATGTGAAGGGCCTCCTGCCGCACATCCTCCTGCCGCAGGGCCAGGCCCTTCAGCAGCTGCGCGGCCATTTCTCTCCGCCGGATGGGCCAGGTCCCTCCCGCCGCAGAAAACCGCTGGGGGTAGACCGCATAGTGCTCCAGCATGGTGCCCATGGTGGACAGGGCCGCAGCCGCCACGCCGGTATTGGGAGAGGCCAGCAGGGAGATCAGGTCCTCCAGCAGCTCATCCAGCTCCCTGGGCGGAAGCCACAGGGCAAACTGCCCCAGGCAGGCCGGGATGTACTGGGAGATCTCCGTCTGCCCGGACTCCAGGGCCTTGGACAGCTCCACGGCGATCTCGTTGCGCCGGTCCACCGTCAGCTGGGGCGCCACCTCCAGCAGCGCGGCGCCGGCCATGCGCCGCACCACCACGTGCTCGCTGACCTTCAAAAGGTTGGACAGATGCGCCGCGATATGGAGAAGATTCGCCTGGGGGTTGTGGGCCGTCTGATTCAAAAGGTACTCCACACCCACGGCCTTCAGCACCCAGGGCGTGGCGGTTTTCAGGTTGTCCAGGAACACGCCGCTGACGGCCTCGGGACTGTCCAGCCGGGCCCAGAGGGAGGCTGTCTCCGGCAGGTCCAGCCGGTAGCCCAGCTTCGCCTTCAGGAACCGCAGGGCCGTACTCTCTCCGCAGTCCACCCGCTCCACGGCGCCGGCCACCCGCCGCCGGACCGGTTCCGGCAGTCCCGGCAGCACCCGGCGGAACAGCCGCATGGCCGCCGCCTTCTGGGGCGCCTCGCCCCGCTCCAGCCACCACACCGCAAACTCCGCCAGCACCGACAGGTCCGGCACGTGCTCCAGGGGGACATTCAGCACCGTATCCAGCAGGGCAAAGGCCGCCTCCGGGTCCACCGCTCTTGGGTCCCGGCAATGGCGGAAGAGGGTCTGGGCAAACCGGGGCGCGTCCGATGGGGCGCAGTGCTCCAGCAGGGCGTCCGCCGCCAGCTTCGCCTGGTAGCGGATGCGGCTGGTCTGCCGGGGCGTCAGCCGGGTGTCCGGCAGAATCAGCCGGGTGAGATACTCCTCCCACAGCTCAAAGGGCCGGACCTCCTGGGCCCTGGGCTCTACACCCGCCGGCAGCTCCTTGCGGTAGCCGGAGAGGAAGTCCGCCAGAATGCACCCCATCAGGTGAGCCGCCTGGCGGCGGATGCCGCCGTCCGCCGTCAGCAGCAGCTCGTAGAGAAACTCCAGGGTCTGCTCCTTCTGGGCGGTGCTCCAATAGGTGAAGTACTCCTCAAAGATCGACAGGTACGCCCGGATGCGGGCGGGGGTCTTCTCCCCTCTTGCCGCTTCCAGAATCCCCACAAACAGCCGCTCCCGGCCCAGCCGGTGCATCAGACGGATGTTGTGGTCCACGGCGGTGTGCCGCAGGGCCCGGACCACCTCCTCCGGCGTCATCAGCGCCGTGTCCCGCCGCGGAACCGGCCCGGCGGCGGGCGCGGTCAGCTCGGTGTCCACGCCGAAGGAGATCAGATAGTCCTCAAAATCCTGGAGCTTGGTGTAGACGTACTGGTAGCGACGCCGCTTGGCGTCGTCCACGTTGTCCAGCTTGTTCAAAATCACGTCAAAGGCCTCCCGCAGGGAGAACAGCTGGGCCACCTCCTGCCCCGCCGGGTCCCGGGACTGCTTCACCCGGAAATCTGCGTACACCAGCACCAGGGACTCCGCGGACAGGTTCTCAATCTCCAAGTCCCACACGGAGTGATTGGCGGCGATGAGGCCGATGGCGGGCAGACCCCGCCAGGAGAACCACTGGTCGGTATAGTAGTAGTGGAGGTAGGGCACCCGCTCTCCGGGGCGGCAGCCGAACTTGCCCAGGTCGTGGCCCGCCGCCGCGCCGGACATGAGCCCCAGGTCGATCCGGCCGCCTCCGGCCTTGAAGGCCCGGCCCACAGTCATGGCCACGTGGTGAACCCCGGCGATGTGATCCAGGGTCCGGAAGGGGGTGATCTCCCTGCCCAGCCGCAGCAGCTCGTAGACATACTCCTCCCGCCAGCGCCCGAGGAACTGCCGGTACTCCCCGGCCGCTCCGCCGCCGGAGAGCTCCTCCTCCGTGCAGAAGGCAAAGTCCAGCCAGGGGTCGAAAGGCAGTGCCGCCCGCTCCTGGTCCAGCAGTGCCCGGAGGCTGTGGAGCACACACAGCGCCGCGTCCCGCTGGGCGTCGGTGTGCCCCCTGGCGGGCCGGGGATAGAGCAGGGAGACCGCCACCTGATAGGTATAATCCGGCCACCCCTCCTCCGGCTCCGGCGCCAGGGTCTCCAATGCCGGCCCCAGGCACTCCAGCACCCGGCGGCAGGCGATCCGCTCCGTCACCGGCCACAGCGGGCGCAGCGCCTCCTCCCACCCGGCATTCTCCATCCGCCAGAAGAGATCGGCCCGGCTCATGGCCAGCTTCTGCAAAAATTTGAGGTCGTCAAAGAGCTCCTTGAGGGTCAGACGGTCATCCATGGGAACCTCCATTCCGGTTCTAAGAGCCTGTTTAATATCTCAACGTGTGCGTATTGGCGAGGGGATTTTTTGTCCTGCAAGGCAAAAAGCCGCCGCCAGGACATGTGCGGGGAGACCGGAAACAAGCTCTTGGCCTTATGATATCGTCAGCGGACGCGTTACAGAAGGGAGGAAGGTCTCCATCCATATCCGCACTGCCTGCATACATTGATTTTTCTTCCGGCGCCCAGCATTCCCCACAGGATCGTCCAGCCCCGGTCCGCAACCTCAATCTCCCGTCCGCCGCACTTCGGGCACACCACGTGCAATCCCTCCACCGAACAGCCGCAGCGGGGACAGGCGGTTCCTTCGGTGGAGAGAAGACTTCCGCACTGGGGGCAATTTGTCAGAGCCATGAATACGCAGCCTTCCTTTCAACTCATGATGCCGTATCGTCAGCGCAGCTGAACGGTGCCACTGCAAAACAGTGCCGCGGGCATTGCCCGCCCTGAACATCGGGGTCCCGGTTTTCAAGTGTTTTGACGGTATCAAACATCTATCTTGTGATATTATACCTCATCTTCCATATAGAGGGAAGTCCCAAAGCGTCCCGGCCTCTCCCCTCACCCCTTGCGCAGGGCGGCGTGCATATACAGGAGCCGGCGCAGCTCCACACTGCGCCGACTCCCGCAATCTCATTTTTCACGCCGCTCCCGCGGCAGGACGGGCAGCTCTCACTTCCCCAGAGCCGCCTTCAGGGCCTCCACCCGGTTGGTCTTCTCCCAGCTGACCCCCAGATCCTCCCGGCCCATGTGGCCGTAGGCCGCCAGCTGGCGGTAGATGGGCTTGCGCAGGTCCAGATCCCGGATGATGGCGGTGGGACGCAGGTCGAAGACCTTCTTCACGGCCTTCTCCAAAGCGGCGTCATCCACCTTGCCGGTGCCGAAGGTATCCACCAGCACGCTGACGGGATGGGCCACGCCGATGGCATAGGCCAGCTGCACCTGGCACTTGGAGGCCAGGCCCGCCGCCACGATGTTCTTCGCCACCCAGCGGGCGGCGTAGGCGCCGGAGCGGTCCACCTTGGTGGGGTCCTTGCCGGAGAAGGCACCGCCGCCGTGGGGGGCGCTGCCGCCGTATGTATCCACAATGATCTTGCGGCCCGTCAGGCCGGAGTCCCCCTGCGGCCCGCCGATGACAAAGCGGCCGGTGGGGTTGACATAGATCTTGGTGTTCTCATCCATCAGCTCCGCCGGGACAGAGGTCCGGATCACCATGTCCACCATATCCTGCCGGATCTGCTCCAGGGTGACCTCGGCGCTGTGCTGGGTGGAGAGGACCACGGCGTCCACCCGCACCGGCCTGCCGTCCTCGTACTCCACGGTGACCTGGGTCTTGCCGTCGGGCCGCAGGTAATTCACCAGGCCCAGCTTGCGGACCTCCGTCAGGCGCTTTGCCATCTGGTGGGCCAGGGCGATGGGCAGGGGCATCAGCTCCGGTGTCTCGTCGCAGGCGTAGCCGAACATCATGCCCTGGTCGCCGGCGCCGTTCTGAAGCTCGGCGGCCTCGTCCTGCTTGTTCTCCAGGGCCTTGTCCACGCCCAGGGCGATGTCCCCGGACTGCTCGTCAATGTTGGTGATGATGCCGCAGGTGTCGCAGTCAAACCCATACTTGGCCCGGTCATATCCGATGTCCCGGACCACATCCCGGGCAATCTTGGCGATGTCCACATAGCAGCTGGTGGTGATCTCACCCATGATGTGGATGAGGCCCGTGGAGGCCGTGGTCTCGCAGGCCACGCGGCCCTGGGGGTCCTTGGCCAGGATGGCGTCCAGCACCGCGTCGGAGATCTGGTCGCAGATCTTGTCGGGATGCCCCTCGGTTACGGATTCGGAGGTAAAGAGATAGCGTCTTGCCATAGTGTGTTTCTTCCTTTCTAGTCTTTTCGGCAGAGCAGACGGAATCGGGGTGAAGGCAACAAAAATGCGTGCTTCGACGAAGAAACACGCAGAAAACGCGCTCCTCATCTGTCGGTTACCGTCGGATTTGGCACCTTACATTGCAGGTTGCCGTGGTTTCATCGGGCCGTTCCCTCCGCCACTCTTGATAAGGGCTCTATGAAATTATATACTTATCATAGCACGCTTTTCCCGTTTGTCAAGGGGGTGGAGACAGTTTTTGATCCGCTGGGCGGATTTTCCGGCAAAAATTGTAAAACGGGAAAATTTTGGATGACATTTTCCAGGAAATCGGGTATAATGAGAGACATCAAACTCTGTGGAGGTCCTTTGATTGAAAAAACTCTCAAATGTGATTGACCGGTTCTGTTACCAGCACCCCCGGTTTGGCGTACCGAATCTCATGCAGTACATCGTGATCGGCAATGTGCTGATCTATCTTCTCACGGTCTTCGGCGGCTACGAGTCCGTCAGCTTCCTGCGCTTCGACTGGAACGCCATTGCCCATGGGGAGCTGTGGCGCCTGGTGACGTTCCTCTTCTTCCCCGGCTACGGCAGCCTCCGGGACGCGATCTGGCTGTTCTTCTTCCTGTATCTCTACTACATGATCGGCACCACCCTGGAGCGGGAGTGGGGCACCGCCAAGTTCAGCCTGTACTACCTGATGGGCGTAGTCCTCACCGTCCTCACCGGCGTGATCACGGGCGTGATCTTCCATGGGGCCCACATGGCCGGCGCGCAGTATGTAAACCTCTCCCTGTTCTTCGCCTTCGCCATGCTGTACCCGGACACCCGGTTTCTGCTGTTTTTCTTCCTTCCGGTGAAGGTCAAATGGCTGGCCTGGATCAACGCCGTCATCTTCCTTCTCGCCGTGGTCCAGAACCTGCTGGCGGGGGCCATCCTGGGGGCGCTGCTGCCAGTCATCGCCATTTTGAACTTCCTGATCTTCTTCTGGAGCCGGATTACCGATGAGATCTCCTACCGCCGCGGGCAATCCCGGCACCAGACCTCCCACCAGACAATTCAGTTCAAATCCGCCGTCCGCCAGCAGCGGAAAAAGGAGGAGGCCCGGGGCTACCGCCACAAGTGTACCGTCTGCGGCCGCACCGACGCGGACCACCCGGAGCTGGAATTCCGCTACTGCTCCCGCTGCGCCGGGTACCACTGCTTCTGCCAGGACCACATCTTCAACCACACCCACTTCACGGAGTCCTGAGGGTTCCGGCAGGGTATGGCTCCATAAAAACACACAGGCAGGACAGACCCGCAGCGGGTCGTCCTGCCCTGTTCTTTTTGGGGGAACGGCAAACCGGAAGCTATAGATTCTCTTCCATCCGGTCAGTCGGTTCATAGTCCACTTTCCAATCCACAAAGGAGCCCAATGTGCCGCATGTTGTACAGCGGTTTCCAATGTAGATCCACTTGACGCTTTTGTTTTCCCGGCGGACAAACCCAACTCTGACATTGAATCGCTGACCGGTTTTGCATACCGAACATTTTCTGAGTTTCGGCCTCGCATCCGCCCAAAACTCCTCGCAGTCAAGCAGGATTTTTTTCGTTCCGCACACCGGACATTCCACTTGAACGGCGCCCTCGTTTTGATCGACCCGAAGCGCGAAGGAATCGCCTCCGCAGGTGCGGCAAATCACCGGTTTCACATCCAGGGAATCCTCTTCTGTATATAAACGAAGCCATTCGGAGATATCCTCCGCGGAATCCCCTGTCCAATATTTTTTTGTGCGGTCAATCATGAAATGCACCCCATCACTTCCGATTGGTTGGTACGTCCACTGGCGGTTTCCGCTGAAAAGCTGCTGCGCTCAGTGGAAAACCGGACTCTGAGTCTTTATATATTGACATCAAATACCGCCTTTATTTGCCCGTCCTCCATGAAAAACTCGATTTCAAACCAGAAGTCCAACCGTTCTCCAAAGCTCGTTGGGTTGTAGCACACCATATCCCTATGATACGTTTCCAGCCTTGCCTCGTCCTCATCGCCGATATCCTCCATGCAGGATTCCCGGAAATGGTCTACCACAAACTTTTTATCCTCATATTCTTCCCATATGGCTAATTGCTCAACCAGCCATTTTCCAAATCCCAGGCAGGCATTTTCTGATGTCGGTTCCGCGTCAATAAAAGACGCCCATGAACGCCTCGGCGGAATGCTGGATACAAGTTTTACGTATTCTTTATCCGCAATCGTATCTACCATCAGCTGAATCAATTCCTGTGCTTTTGCTCGAAATCCCAATTCTTTCATTGGGTCTCTCCTCCCTAAATGATCGCAGTATCCAAAAGGAATGACGAACGGGCGGCGGTTCCTACAGGGCTTTGCAGGGGCCGCCGCCCAGCTGCGGACGCGCATTTTTCCCGTTCCGTGATCCCCTCAGGCAGCTCGGCTCAGCCCTCCCCGGCGATCTTCCGCCCCATGAGGACCCCCATGATGGAGGCCATCATCAGTCCCCGGGTCCAGCCGGAGCTGTCGCCCAGGCAGTGGAGTCCCTGGAGGCTGGTGTTGAAATCTGTGTCCATCTTCACCCGGTTGGAGTAGAACTTCAGCTCCGGGGAATACAGCAGCGTCTCATAGGCGGCGAAGCCCGGCACCACGTAGTCCATGGCCTGGATGAAGCCGATGATGTTGGTCATGGCCCGGTAGGGCATGGCGGCGGTGATGTCTCCCGCCACGGCGTCTGGCAGCGTAGGCCGGAGGTTGGACTGAGCCAGCTCCTTCTGCCATGTCCGCTTGCCGTCCAGGATGTCCCCGAACCGCTGGACCAGGATCTGGCCGTTGGCCAGCATATTGGTCAGCTCGCCCACCTTCTGCGCGTAGGCGATGGGCTGGTTGAAGGGGATGGAGAAATTGTGGGAACAGAGAATCGACAGATTTGTGTTGTCGCTCTTGAGGTCCTTGTAGGAGTGTCCGTTGACCACCGCCAGGTTGTTGTCATAATTCTCCTGGCTGACGAAGCCGCCGGGGTTCTGGCAGAAGGTGCGCACCTTATTCTTAAAGGGCTTGGGCCAGCCCACCAGCTTGGACTCATACAGCACCCGGTTCACCATCTCCATGACCTCATTGCGCACCTCCACCCGGACGCCGATATCCACGGTACCGGGGGCGTGGGCAATATTATGCTCGGCGCAGAGCCGCTCCAGCCAATCTGCGCCCCGGCGGCCGGTGGCCACCACGGTATGCTTGGCATAGATCTCCAAATCCGTCTTCCCATCGGAGATGGAAACGCCCTTGCAGACGTTCTGCTCCAGGATCAGGTTGCTGCACTCATAGCCGAAGTAGATCTCCACGCCGTGTTCCTGTAAGTACCGCTCGATGGCCAGATAGATCTCCTGGGCCTTCTCGGTGCCCATATGGCGGATGGGGCAGTCCACCAGCTTCAGGCCGGCGTGAATGGCCCGTTTCCGGATCTCCTTCCGCTCCTCCTCGTGCTCCAGGCCCTCGATATGGGTATCGGCGCCGAATTCCAGGTAGATCTGGTCGGCGTAATGGATGGTCTCCTGGGCCAGCTCCTCCCCAATGAGGTTTGGGAGGTCGCCGCCCACCTCATAACTGAGGGAGAGCTTTCCATCGGAGAAGGCGCCCGCGCCGGAGAAGCCGGTGGTGATATGGCAATAGGGTTTGCAATTCATGCAGCGCTTGGTCTTATCCTTCGGACAATGACGGTCCTCCACCGCGCGGCCCTTTTCCACCATGATGATTTTCTGGCGGCTCCCCTTCTTCAGCATTTCCAGGGCGGTAAAGATTCCGGCGGGGCCTGCGCCCACGATGACGACATCCGTATTCATAGCGGCTCCTCCTGATAAAAAATAGGTAAAAGTTTTGGTCAAGCTTTTTCAAAAGCTTGCGGGGTGCAGGGGCAGCGCCCCTGCGAATCTCCCGTTTGCCGCCGCAAAGCGGCGGAGAAAAAACGGAGCAAAACAGCGCAGCGCATTGTGAGGAAGGTGCGCAGGCACGAACTTGCAAGGGAATTGGCCCTTGGCCTGGTCCATTTATAGATTGCAATGTCTGCCTGTAATTGCGGGAATGGCGGGCTTTTGGGGCAGTTTCAGCGACGAACGGAGCTTGGGCAGGCAGTGCCGCAAAAGGCGCTGCGCTGTTTTGCTTCCCTTCTCTCCGCGCCGCTTTGCGGCGGTATGACGGGAGCTTTGCAGGGGCGCTGCCCCTGCACCCCGCCACCTTTTGAAAAAGGTGGACGAAAACTTTTTCTGCGCTTCGCGCCCTTTGTTCGCGGTCAGTCCTTGGCCGACAGCTCCACCGCCCGGCGCACCAGCGTATACGCCGGCACCTGCCTGGGCAGCTTCATCCGAAACACCATCTGCGGTGTCCGAACCTCCTCCAGCACCTGACCCTCCGCATCCTCCAGCACCGGAACCTCCATGGAAAACGGCCGCAAATCCGGCCCTACCAGCTCCACCGTGTCCCCGGTCCGGAACTTGTTCCGCAGGGACAGCACCGCGTTTCCCGCCTCGTCACAGCGCGTCACCAGCGCCGCAACCTGCCACTCCCGGATATACCGGGAGTTTTCATAGTACTGGCCCGGCGGCCCGTAGTAGAACCCCGTGGCATAGGGCCGGTGACTCACGTGCTCCACCTCGTCCCGCCAGACGGGGTCCACCGGCCGGCCCGCCAGGACAGCGTCCAGGCAGTGCCGGTAGGCGGCGGTGACAATGGCGGCGTAGTAGGCGGACTTGGCCCGTCCTTCAATCTTCAGGCTGTCCAGAACCAGCAGGTCCTCCAGGTGGTCGATCATGCACATGTCCCGGGAGTTCAGGATGTAGCTCCCCACCTCGTCCTCCGCAATGGGGAAGTACTCGCCGGGGCGTTTTTCCTCCATGAGCGCATATCTGTACCGGCAGGGCTGGGCGCAGGCGCCCCGGCTGGCGTCCCGGCCGGTCATGTAGTTGCTGAGAAGACACCTCCCGGAATAGCTGACGCACATGGCCCCGTGGACAAAGGCCTCGATCTCCAGGGAACCGGGCGTCTTGTCCCGGATCTCCCGGATCTCCTCCAGGCTCAGCTCTCTGGCCAGGATTACTCGGCTGGCCCCCTGGTCGTGCCAGGCCCGGGCCGTCTCGTAGTTGGTCACACCCGCCTGGGTGGAGACATGGCGGGCCACATGGGGGGCGCAGCGCTCCGCCAGGCGGAAGGCTCCCAGGTCCGCCAGGATCACCGCGTCCACGCCCGCCTCCTCCAGGCGCTCCAGGTGCTCCGGCAGGCGGGCGGCCTCGTCATTGCGGGGCATGGTGTTCACGGTGCAGTGGACCCGAACGCCGTGGCTGTGGGCAAAGGCCACCGCCTCCGGCAGCGCCTCCGCCGGGAAGTTCCCGGCGAAGGCCCGCATTCCAAAGTCCGTACCTGCCAGATACACCGCGTCGGCCCCGTACAGTACGGCCATCTTCAGCCGCTCCATGTCCCCCGCCGGTGCCAGCAGCTCCGGGGTTCTCCGGTTATCCGCCATACTGACTGCTGTTGACGAAGTTGCTGTGGTCGGCGTAATTGGTGAAGAAGTGGTGCCGGCCGTCGGTGCCCAGGGCGTAATAATAGTAGTCCGTCTCCTCCGGCTCCAACGCCGCCATCAAAGAGGCCAGTCCCGGGTTGGCAATGGGCGTGGGAGGCAGTCCCGCGTACTTGGAGAGGTTGTAGGGGGAATCCGTCTGGAGATCCGCGCTGGTAATCGCGCCCTCGTGGTCCGGCAGCGCGTACAGCAGCGAGGCGTCAATCTGCAGCAGGCCGTAGGTGCCGGCCTTATCGCCGGAGCCCTCCAGGCGGTTGTAGATGACGGAGGCGATGTTGCCCTGGTCCGTGCCGTCGGTCTCCTTTTCGATCAGGGAGGCGATGGTGACAATCTTCTTCAGGTTGTACCCCCTGGCCTCCGCGGCATCCAGCAGCTCGCCGTCAATCTTTCGGGCGAACTCGCTCAGCAGGCGGTCCAGCGCCACGGCGGCGCTGCCATTGACATAGAAGTCATAGGTGTCCGGGAAGAGATACCCCTCCAGACGGCCGGCGTCCTTGGAGTTGTTGTCAATGAAGTCATAGTCGAAGTGGTGGTTCTGGGCCGCGTCCAGCAGCTGCTCCTCCGTGTTGACGCCGTTCTTGGCCAGCAGGCGGATGATCTGGTCCACAGTGTAGCCCTCCGGGATCGTCACCCGCACGGTGTTGGTGCTCATGTTCCCCGAGCCGCTGCGCATGCTGACGATCAACGCCCGGTAGTCCATCTCCGTATTCAGCTCATAGGTGCCCATACCGATCTTCTCCTCCGCCTTGGCCACGGAGGCAAAGAGACGGAAGAACCACTTATACTCGATCAATCCGGCGTCCTGGAGCTTATCGGCCACCGTGGACACGGTGTCATCCGCCGTCACCTCCACGGTGGTCTGGATATAGTCCTTGTTGAACGCGCACAGGTCCGAGGCCAGCAGCCAGCCCACACCGGCCAGAAGGGCCGAGACCAGCAGCACGCACAAAAGGTACAAAATCGGGTTGATTCTCCGGCGGCGCCGGCGCTTCCGCCGGGCGGGCTGGGAATGGTCGGAGCGGTCCTGCTGCGTCCGGGCGGGCTGCTGCCGGCTCCGTTCGCTCCGGCGGACCTGCTCCGCGTCCCAATTTGCGGTATCACCGCGTCTAAAATCGGCCATGGAAACCTCCGTTCCTCTCCGCCCTTTGGTGGCGGAATTCTGTCAATCTGCAAATTTTTCCTGTCCCACAGGAAATTTTTCAAAAGGCCAGGCTCCACCGGAAGCGCCGGCGCATAGGATGGTTCAAATCTCAAAGAGAGGTGTTCAGAATGTGTTTTAACAACGGAAACAACGACTGCTCCTGCATGTGGATCATCCTTCTCATCGTCCTGTTCTGCTGCTGCGGATGGGGCGGCAGCAGCAACAGCTGGGTCACCGGCGGCGGCAGCAGCTGCGGTGGCTGCAACTGCGGCTGTGGCTGCAACTGCCGCTGCAACTGCAACTGCGGCGGCAGCTGCAACGGAGGCTGCTTCTGCGGCAACAACTGCGGCTGCAACGACACCTGCTGCTGAGACGGCGGCAGCGCGGGACGCTCTGCGTCCCGCGTTCTCCGTCCCCTCAGAGGACAGGCACCAGCTCCTTCAGCGCCTCCCGGACCAACACGTGGATCTCCTCCGGCGTCCGGGGCACACCGCCCTCGGCGCAGGGGATCACCTGCCAGCCGCAGCGGCGGACCACCTCCCGGGCGTTCTGCCGGCACTGGGCCAGGTAGGCCTGGTCCTGCTCGTGGATGTCGGCCGGGCCTCCCCCGGCGGCCTCCCGCTGCCGGAGCATCCGCTCCGACGCTGCGGCGGGCATGTCCAGGTAGAGCACCTTGTCCGGCGACGGAAGGCCCAGCAGGCGGTACTCCAGGTCAAAGAGCCAGTCCAGGTAGGTCTCCCGCTCCCCGTCCGGCAGCTTGGAGGCCTGGTGAACCGCGTTGGAGGTAGTATAGCGGTCCGCCACGATCAGCCCGCCGTTCTCATAGAACCCGCCCCAGTCCTGTTTGTAGGACGCGTAGCGGTCCACCGCGTAAAAGAGGGTTGCGGCATAGGCGTTCACATCGCCGGGATGCTTCCCCAGCTCCCCGCCCAGATAGGCCTGCACCATGGCGGCAGATGGCTGTCCATACCGGGGAAAGGTAATCTTCCGGTAGGGAACGCCGGCTCCCTCCAGATACCGGCACAGCAGCGCCGTCTGGGTCGCCTTGCCGGAGCCGTCCGTCCCCTCAAATACAATCAGTTTTCCACTCATCTGCGTCCTCTCTCCTGTCGGACATGCACCAGAAACAGCGGCAGCTTCATCATGCGTCCAATCCGCCGGGGCTCCTTGCACAGGCGGTAAAACCACTCCAGTCCATGGTCGCACCAGAACCTGGGCGCCCGCTCCACGGTCCCGGCAAAGACATCCAGGCTCCCCCCAAGGCCGCACAGCAGGCGTGCCCCGGTGGCGGCGCCGTTCCGCTCCATCCAGAGCTCCTGTTTCGGCGCCCCCAAGCATACAAACACCACGTCCGCGCCGCTTTTTTGAATCGCCTCGATCACCGGGCCGTCCTCCTGAAAATAGCCGTCGTGGGTCCCGGCGATCCGTAGCCCAGGATATTGCTCCAAAAGCCGCTCCGCCGCCCGCTCCGCCACGCCGGGCTTTGCCCCCAGCAGGTACAGAGCCTTTCCCCGCTCCGCCATCCGGGCCATGAGGCCCGCGGCGAACTCAATGCCCGGCGTCCGCCCTTTCAGGGGCGTTCCCAGCATGGCCGCGCCCTTGACGACGCCGATGCCGTCCGGCAGCACCAGATCCGCCCCGTTCACCGCGCGGTTCGCCTCCGGGTTCTCCCGGCAGACCTCCACGATCTCCGGATTGGGGGTGGCCACATAGTGCGCTCCCGGCTCCTCCATCAGCCTGACGCCGGCCTCCACGGCCTCCGCCAGGGTCATATTGTCAAAACCGACGCCCAGCACGTCAATTCGCATGGGATCACCTCGTCCGATATTCATACGTGGGTTAGTATACCACAAGTTCCCGGCCTTGTCCAACAAAAATCCGGCCCGGATCTCACGGCGGGTCCTTCCCCTCTTCGCGTTCCCGCTCCTCCTTCTCCCGCTCCTCCTGCCGGAGCTTCGCCATGTAGCCGCCGGTGATGATGCTGGAGGGCAGCGCCACCACGGCGATGCCCATCAGCGAGGAGACGATGGTCACCAGCCGCCCGGTGACCGTCACCGGATGGATGTCCCCGTAGCCCACGGTGGTCAGACTGATGGTCGCCCAGTACACCGCGTCGAAAAAGGAGTCGAAGGTGTCCGGCTCCACATTGAAAATAATCAGCGCTACCACCAGCACATAGCTGACCGCCAGGGTACACACCGCGATCAGCGGCGCCCGCTGGTCCCGGATTACCCCGGCAATCAGCTGGATGCTCCGGGAGTAACGAAACATCTTGAAGACCCGGAAGGTGCGGATCAGCCGCAGCAGCCGCACCAGGCGAAAGCCGGCGGACACCGCGGTGACGGTGGGCAGGAAGGCCAGCATATCAACGATGGCCATGGGGGTGAAGGGGTACAGCGCGAAGGACGCCGCGCCCCGTTTCAGCTTCAGATCCGCCAGGCTCAGCCGGGCCAGATAATCCAGGGCAAAGATGCAGGCGGCCGCCTGGTCCATGAACACGAACAGCGTCGTGCTCTGCTTAAAGGCCAGCGGCACCAGACTCAACAGGATGGAGGCCATCATGGTGATGTCATAGACGGCACTGGCCCGGTCGTAGTCCTCCGCCACCTCGATGATCTCAAAAATCCGCTCTCTCATAGAGGCCCTCCTCCCGCTCCGGCTCCCTGTTGGAGGCCGTCCCTGCCATTATACACGGGCGCTTCCCAATAGTAAAGCATGGAAATGCCCGCCTTCCGGAAGATCCGAAGGGCGGGCGGTTCTCTCAGAGCCTGTTTAATATCTCGACGTGTATGGATTGGCGAGTGGATTTTTTGCCCTGCAAGGCAAAAATCCGCAGGCATCCTGACGGATGGCAA